>NZ_JAIGQA010000013.1:0-38792 GCF_019733245.1 Streptomyces sp. WAC04114 | reverse complement strand
CGTTGCCCGTGGCGTCGGTGAGGTAGTAGTAGGACTTCCCCCCAGTCGTCATGGAGTTCAAGGTGCCCGCCGGTTCGCGGATGAATCCGGTGTCCACGCCGTTCGTCGTCGTGGAGGCCAGACCGAGTGCGGTGTGGTGGAACCAGGTCGGACCCAGCTTGGTGCGCTCGGAGTTGTCCGTGCCGGCGTGGACCAGGTCGTAGGACTTGCCGCCTGCGGTGATCCGGAGAGCTGCTGCAGTCCGTCCAGGCCTCGTTCGTGCGGGCCTGGAATGCGGACGGGTGCCGCAGATGAATGTGGCGCTCCGTACTTTCCCCAGCGTGAATGAACTGTCAGCCAGCCCCCAGGACGGAAAGGACAGAAAACCCAGAGAGATTCAGCAGATCAGCTCTGTGAGCGCCGTATCCGGGCAGCGGTGCCTCAAGGCGTACCCTTCTGATCGTTCGCCCTGGCTTGCCGGTTTCAGCTGGCCGGTCCTCGCCGGTTGGCGGTGAGCCGATGCCGCAGTGCTGCGGGGGGTAGGCGAGCACCCCGACCACTGCTCCCCATATGACGAGCCAGAGTATGCCTGCCGTGCCCCAGTCCATCCGATATAGCACGAAGGGGCCTGTAAGGATCAGGAGAATGAGGCCGGTTACCAGCCTGCTCTGGGGCTTGCTGTCCAGCACTACTTCACTCCTCAATGCTGCGCATCACTGCAGTTCCTCGTAGGTTCCTTGCGCAGCTCCTCCTACAGCACCGTTGAGACCTCCGACTGTTACGCCCGCGACACAACCGGTGGCCGCGCCGTGCGGCAGCGCCCCGGCGCTGTGGCCTCGACAAATGGCTCCGCCGAGGCCACGTCGCAGTCGTCTACGTTCGGCGTCGCCCCACCAGCCAGACCAAGCTGCTGACGATCAAGAGGGCTACACCCTCGATGATCAGCACCCGGGCAACGCTGTAGCTTGTCCACGCTGAGACCGCGAAGGCCAGACCCGCCAGAAGCACGATGGCGAGAACCGCGGCCGTCTTCTTGCCGGCTGCATTCACTCAAATGCCTTCTGCTACTTCTGGATTGCCACTCCGACGCCGGTCAAAGCACCGCCGGCAGCAGCGATGGTGGGGACGCAGCCGACGACTGTGGTAAATCCCGGCCCAGCCGCGACTGCCGCGATGCCTCTAACGATTCCGACGGCTCATGATCAGTACGGTGATGACACCGAGAACTCCTCCGATGATCAAGCCAGTGACAAGGGTTGTCCCCATTCCGTCTCCTGTCCCGTTCGCTTCTTCCTGACTAGGAGGGGAGCTCTCCCCAGGTGTAGTCGACGGCCCCTGTCGCCAGTCCGCCGTATCCACCTATGGCCGCACCAGCGAGGCATCCGCCCCCGGCCTCTACGGGCCCCGCGATGAGCCCCGTTACAGCGCCCGTCACACAACCACCCACTGCACTGGCAAGGGCGCTTCACCCAACCCGACCCATCGGGGCAGGAGGCGAATCCCTACCTATACGCCGGCGGCGCCCCATCAACAACAGCGACCCTGTGGGACTCTGGAGTCTGGAGGACTTCTCCCTGAAGGCAGCTGGCGCTGCCCGCCGTCTCGAAATTCGAAGTGCTTTGTCAGGAGCGGGTCTTTCGATGTGCTAGGAAGGCGAAGACCGCCAGGGTAACTCCGCCTGCTGCTGCGATCACGATGCCAGATGCGATTCCCGTGCCGAGCGCGACTGCCGAGGGGATGCGGGTCTGAGTCGAGGCGCCTCGGTTCCCCCGAACGGGGGCGGGAAGGGCGGACCTCTCACCTGCCGCGTCGAACCTTCACGAGAACGTACAACGCAATGATTATGACGGCGAAGCAGATGATGAATATGAGTGCATCCTGCCCGTTTTCGATGGGCGAGTACTTGCTGCTGGCTGTTAAACCAGGTGAGTATGTCATTTCCGGCTCCTTGTGATCGCCGCAAGAAAACAGACGAAGGCGCCGCAGGTGAATATAGCGCTCAGTGCTTTCCCTAGCGTGAATGAACTGTCAGTCAGTCCCCAGGACGGAAAGGACAGAAATCCCAGAGAGATCCCGCAAGCCAGCTCAAGTGCGCCGATGCCGGCAAGAATCGCTGCTGTTTTTCGGCTTTCTCTCTCATTTTTTGCGCGGTTCACTCTGGCTTCCTCCCGCTGGATTAGCGCTGCCAGGATACGGGGAGCGCCGTATCCTGGCAGCTGTCCCTCAAGTCGTACTGTTCTGGTAATTCATTGCGACGTAGGTTCCCGCAGCTGCTCCTATGGAAGCGCAATAGGGCACCGCTGCCCCCGCTCCGGCCGGTCCTCCGACAACGGCCGCCCCCGCTTCACAAAGACCCGTGATCCCGATGTCCGCGATGACGCCAGCCGTTGCCGCTTCCGCAGCGTCAGGGCCGCCAGTGAGCCCTTCATATACGATGCCGGCGACAGAGAGCCCGCTGCCCATATTTCCCAAAGTGTCCAGCGAGAGCAGCCCAGCAGGATCACTTCTGTTGACAGGGTCGCCACCGGCGTACAGGTAGGGATTCGTCTCCTGCCCCGACGGGTCCGGCTGGGTGAAGCGGCCGAGGGACGGGTCGTAGTAGCGGTGGCCCATCTTGTAGAGGCCGGTCGGATCCAGGTATGTGCCCGCGTAGCGGTGGGGCTGGGGGGCTGCCTCGGTGGTGGTGCCGCGGGGCAGGCCTGTGGGGCCGTAGGCGTAGGTGTGCGTGCGCTTGCCCGTGTCGTCGGTGAGGCCGAGGACGTTGCCCGTGGCGTCGGTGAGGTAGTAGTAGGACTTCCCCCCAGTCGTCATGGAGTTCAAGGTGCCCGCCGGTTCGCGGATGAATCCGGTGTCGACGCCGTTCGTCGTCGTGGAGGCCAGACCGAGTGCGGTGTGGTGGAACCAGGTCGGACCCAGCTTGGTGCGCTCGGAGTTGTCCGTGCCGGCGTGGACCAGGTCGTAGTTCTTGCCGCCCGCGGTGATGGCGGAGAGCTGGCTGTAGTCGGTCCACGTCTCGTTCGTGCGAGCCGTGGCGCTCGCGCCCGCCGTCTCGTTGCCGAGCTTGTCGTAGGACCAGCCGGCGGTGGAGCCGTTCTTGCCGGTCAGTTCGCTCGCGTCGTCGTAGGTGTAGGTCGTGCCGCCGGGGCAGGCGTTCTTGGTGCCGTCCTGGCTGGTGAGGTTGCCGGCCTTGTCCCAGCAGTAGAGCCACGACGCCTTGCGGGCACCCGCGGAGTCGGCTTCCAGGGCGTAGCGCAGGCGGTCCTGGGAGTCGTAGTCGTAGGTGGTCTTGTACTTGGTGAGGTTGTCGGTGCGGGTGCGGATCTTGGTGGTGTCCTTGCCAGCGGTGTTCTTGTAGCTGTAGGTCAGGTCGATGAGTGTGGTCGTGCCCGAGGTGGTCTTGATGGCCTCGGGGCGGCCGTTCTTGTCGATCGTCACCGACTGTGTCGTGCCGCCGGGGTAGACCGTCTTGGTGCGCTTGTCGTTGTTGTTGTGGTCGAAATCGGTCTTCTTGCCGTCCGGGGCGGTCAGGTAGTCCAGGCGGCCGGCCTTGTCCCAGGTGTAGTCGGTCTTGCCGGTCGGGTCGATGTAGTGGTCGACCTCGCCGCCCGGGGTGTAGGCCAGCGCCGTCTGGGCGCCGTTCTGCAGGGTGCGGACGCTTTCGCGGTTGAGCTTGTCGTAGGTCCAGCCCGTGGTGCCGGAGGCGTCCGTGCGGGTCCTGACGTTGCCGTCGCCGTCGTAGGCGTAGGTGACCGTTGCGTTGGTGGAGGACACCTTCGTCACGCGGTCGCGGTTGTCGTAGACGTAGACGGTCTTGATGCCGCGTCCGTCGGTGACGGTCTCCACCCGGCCGAGCGCGTCGTAGGTGTAGGTCGTCGTGCCCAGCGGGGCGGGCGGGGTCACCTTCTTGAGGTTGCCCTTGGCGTCGTACTCGAAGGAGGTGACCTTGCCGTTTGCGTCTTTGGCGGTGCAGCGCTGGCCCTCGAAGCCGCCGCAGGTCGGGGTGTCCTTGTTGTAGGTGTACTCGCGGGTGCCGCCGGCGGTGCCCGACGTGGTCACCGACATGGTGTTGCCGTTGGTGTCGTACTTGAAGGTGTCCTTGCGGCCGTCCGCGCTGGTGAAGTCATTGGGCAGGTCGGTCCCGGCGACCGTCTGATACGCCGTCACGGACGCCGTCGCCCCGAGCGGGAGCTTCTGGGATACGGCGTTGTTGCGGCCGTCCCAGCCGTAGGTGGTGGTGTTGCCGCCGGTGCCGTCCGCTCCCGTGCCCATCGCGTCGATCGCGCTTTGCACCAGGTGGTTGGTGTACTTGGCGTGGCGGGAGTGGTTCAGCGGGTCGGTGACCTTGGTGACCTCGCCGTCCGCGTTGTGTGCGTACCGCGTCTCGTCGCCCTCGGGGTCGGTGACCGTCGTCGTACCCGCTTCCGACGGGGTGGCGGCCGTGTAGTCGTAGCGCCAGGTCGGACCGATGTGGCCGCCGCTGGTCACCTCGGTGGCACGCTGCATGGAGGTGACGCGGCTGTGGTCGTCGTAGGTGAACAGGGTGACGGTGCCCTCGGGCGTGGTCACCTTCGTCAGGCGGCGCGAGGAGTCGTACGCGTATGCCGTGGCCTTGCCGTCGGTGTCGGTGACCTTGGCCAGGTTGCCCGCCGGGTCCAGGTCGAACACGGCCGTGCGGCCCGTGTGATCCTTGGCCTGCCACTGACTGGCGTTCGTCTTCACCAGGTCGATCCAGCGGCCCGAGCGGGTCTCGGTCAGCTTGAAGCCCTTGTGCTCGCCGCCCTCGTCGTGCTGGGCGACCGTGATCGTGCCGTCGTTCTTGTCCGTGACCTTGGTCAGCGTGCCGTGCTCGTCGTAGGTGTCCTTCGAGCCCGACTTGCGGTCGGTCAGCGTGTAGGTGCCGTCCGCGTTCTTCTTCAGGTCCTTGGAGTAGCCCGTCGGCGTGGTGTAGCCGCCGGTGGACGTCTGCTTGAACCGCAGGGCGTCGCCGGTGGCGTCGTAGACGATCACTTCCCCGTCACCGAACTGGAGATAGCGCTCGTACGCCTGCCACCAGCGCTGGGACACCTTCCCCCAGGGCGCTTCAAGGGAGTTGTACGTCCGCGTCAGCTGCAGCTTCCGACCGACGCCGGCGATGTCGAAGTCGGTCGCGGCGAGCATCAGATTGCCGTTGGAGAGGTTCACCCGCGCCACGAGCGCGTCGTTCAGGCGGGTGTCGATGATCCGGTGCCAGGGCACCTGGCCCTGCCCCTCGGGCACGAACGGGGTGGCCTCGGCGGCGGCCCCCGCACGCTCGGCCCCGGCCTTGCCGCCCGCAGTACGGGCCCGCTGTGCCGCCCGCCAAGCGGCGACCTCGGCCGACGGCTCGGCCTCCGCCTGCGATTCCGGTGCCCTGATCGATCCGGCCGGAGTCGCGGGAGCCTCCACCTTCGTCGGCCGGGTCCACGGACTCTCCGGCTCCGGTAACTCCGGCTTGGGCGGCGCCGCCAGCCCCGGTGCCGCCGACAGCACCACGGCGGCGGTCGTGAGCACGGACAGGAGAGCGGTTCTGGGTGTTCTTCGGGCACGCCACAGTGACGTGCTCTGCGCACGTGAATGCATCAGCTTCCCCCACGGAAGTCAGACAGACAGTCAGAACCGGTGACGCATGTGGTCACCTGGGCCACACAAGTTTTCATAGGAAGTGCACAAATCGACGCGGCGTGCCCTCGAACACCTGTTGCATGCGGGCTGGAATGAGCCCCGCCGCTTCTCTCGTCCGGCCAGGCCCATACCGTCGCAACTGCCGCGTGATGGGGGCGGAATGCTCGGTTCTGTCCTCACTTGCGGTGAGCACGTTGACCGAAATCCGACGAGCCTCCCCGGAGCTGTGATCCGCGGTCGGTTATGAGCCACATCCGTATGTGTGTCCGAGCTGTCTTGCGTGCCCTTGTGTCTCGCGGTAACTGGCGTACGTCCCACCGCGTTTGAGGCAGGGCGCGTACGGCGGGGTGGTTCAGCCCCATGCCTCCCGGCTTGGCAAGCGTTTCCTCGGTGCCGTAAAGGACTTGGCTTGCTGATCTTGGAAGGTCAGAGTGACTGCCGGCGGGCGCCGCCGACCTGAAACACGGCGCTCGTCACGCCGCCACGTGGGCACCGGATCGTCCCGGCGCCGAGGAGACCTGGGCATCATGGCAACTACCCACTGGCTGGGCGACCCGCCCGCAGAGCACGACGCGCTGACCGCCTGGGCGTTGTCCCGGATCGCCGCGACGGTCGCCGAGGACGCGCGGGTGGACGCGGTGGTCGAGATCGGGCATGAGGAGCGGGAGTTCGAGCCGGAGCTCGGGGGGCGGTTCGGCTCCGGGACGAGTGGCGGACCTGCCTCGCGGCAGCGGTCCGGGGGAACGCGGACCTTCCGGCTGGACGGGGTCTCGCCCGCCCTGCTCCGCGAGGAGGACTCCGACGAGCCGTGGGCCGTCCTGTTCGACCCTGCCCGGCTGATCCGGGGGATCGGGGCGGTGACGCGGGCCGAGCGTGGTGAGGGGTACGTCGAACTCTTCCTGGTTCCGCACCCGTTGTTCGCCGACCCCGCCGACGCCTGGTTGCCGCCCGGTGCCCGGACTCTGAGCGTGCGGCTCGATCCCGTCACGGGTTTCCTGTCGTCCGTCACGCTCCACGACGACCGTGGCCCGCTGGCCACGGCCCGGGTCCATGAGGTGAGCGTCCGCGACGTGCGCTCGTCGGCCGCGGCGGGGCGGGTGGTGGCACGGATGGCCAGGACCATGGTCGAGCCCGTCCGGCTGACGGGCGACGTCGCCGTCGAGGCCGACCCGTTCGAGGACCTGGCCTTCACGGGCGAGCCGTCGGCCCGGTCCTGGACGGTCTCGGTCGGTGGGCGGGAATTGACGGTCACCGGGGACTACGCGCCGGACGCGACAAGCCCGCCTGCGGCCCGGCTGGCCGAACTGCTCGCGCCCGCCAGGATCCTGTCCCACCTGGCGCACGTCACGGCCGTCTCGGCGACCTCCGTCCGGGCGGGTGTCCGTCCGCTGCGCACCTTTCCGCTCAGCGCCTGGGCTCCTGATGAGTGCCTGACGTGCGGTTTCACCGTGGACCCGGAGACAGGCGTCCTGACGCGGGCGGAGGCGGCGGAGGAGGAGGGCGGCCGCGTGATCTCCCGTCACGTCGTCACCGCCCTCGGCGCGCGGCGCTCCGGCTGATCCGACGTGCCCCGTCGTCCCCGGCCGCGCGTAGTCCCAGCCGTACGCGGCCACGGTGGGCCGACGGCCGAAGGGGGAGCCGGGTGGCCGACGGCCGAAGGCGGCAGCCGGGCAGCCGACACCCTTGGGAGGCCGACAGCCGTGGGCGGCCGACGCCCCGGGTGACCGGGTGATCGCGGCGCGATTCACAACAGGCGGCGCGATTCACAACAGGCGTCAGGGCCACCGGGTACGGGTACCTGATGGCCCTCACGGAGGGGTTGATGGCGCCCGGTCCGCGCGTCGCTGCGGGTGCGCGCGGACCGGGGCCGTATGGGGGGAGCCCCCGAGGGGCTCAGTGGGACGCGAGTTCGCGCGGCTCCAGGGCCGCCGTGTGGGCGTCCATCCGCTCGGCGGCGAGGATCGCCGCCGCCGTGTCGGCGCGGGAGGCGGCGACGACCAGCGCCCGGCCCGCCAGGGCGTGCGCCTTGCGGTGCAGGGCGGCCGTGCCGCGCTCGCGCCTGCCGCTCGTCGACGCGCGCACCGGGGTGCGCCCGCCGCGCAGCCTGCCCACCTGCTCCGCGAGCCGCTCCGCGGCCGTGTCCAGGTCGGGCGAGGTCTGCGTCGCACGCAGCTCGTCCGTGACGGCGAGCAGGGCGGCGAGATGGCCCGCGAGCTGGATGTCCAGCTCTTCCTCACGGGAGCGGTGGGGGAAGTCGGGGTTGGGGCCGTCCACCGTGCTGTGGACCGACTTGGCGCGGATCGGTTCGTACATGGGAAGGCCTCCTGAGTTCTTACAGGAAGCCATCCTAGCTTAGATTTCGTCTAAAGTTGATTCGTTCACAAAACAGGACTGCCTGCACACAAAGCGTGAGCAGGCAGCCGGGGTGAGTCGGAGGTGCGCGGTCAGGGCTGGCTGTAGCCGTCCAGGAAGTGCCCGATCCGTCCCATCGCGTCGGTCAGGTCGCCGACCGTCGGCAGGGTCACCACCCGGAAGTGGTCCGGCTCCGGCCAGTTGAAGCCCGTGCCCTGGACGACCATGATCTTCTCGCGCCGCAGCAGGTCCAGGACCATGCGGCGGTCGTCCTTGATCTTGAAGACCTTGGGGTCGAGACGCGGGAAGAGGTACAGCGCGCCCTTGGGCTTCACGCAGGACACCCCGGGGATCTGGGTCAGCAGCTCGTACGCCGTGTCCCGCTGCTCGCGCAGCCGCCCGCCCGGCAGCACCAGGTCGTTGATCGTCTGCCGCCCGCTGAGCGCCGCGACGACCCCGTGCTGCCCGGGCATGTTCGCGCACAGGCGCATGTTCGCCAGGATCGTCAGACCCTCGATGTAGGAGTCGGCGTGGGCGCGCGGCCCGGAGATCGACATCCAGCCCACCCGGTAGCCGGCCACCCGGTAGGCCTTCGACATGCCGTTGAAGGTGAGGGTGAACAGGTCCGGGGCGACGGAGGCGGTCGGGGTGTGCGTGGCCTCGTCATAGAGGATCTTGTCGTAGATCTCGTCGGAGCAGACCAGCAGGTTGTGGCGGCGGGCGATGTCGGTGAGCCCCTTGATCATCGCCTCGTCGTAGACGGCCCCCGTCGGATTGTTCGGGTTGATGATCACGAGCGCCTTGGTGCGGTCGGTGACCTTGCGCTCGATGTCGGCGAGGTCCGGCATCCAGTCGGCCTGCTCGTCGCAGCGGTAGTGCACGGCAGTGCCGCCGGACAGGGAGACGGCGGCGGTCCACAGCGGGTAGTCGGGCGCGGGCACGAGGACCTCGTCGCCGTCGTCCAGCAGGCCCTGCATCGCCATCACGATCAGCTCGGAGACGCCGTTGCCGATGAAGACGTGCTCGACGTCGGTCTCGATGCCGAGGGTCTGGTTGTGCATCACGACCGCCCGGCGCGCGGCCAGCAGGCCCTTGGCGTCGCCGTAGCCGTGTGCCGACGACACGTTGCGGAGGACGTCCTCCAGGATCTCCGGCGGGCACTCGAAGCCGAACGCGGCCGGATTGCCGGTGTTCAGCTTGAGGATGCGGTGCCCTGCTGCTTCCAGGCGCATCGCCTCCTCGAGAACCGGGCCCCGGATCTCGTAACAGACATTGGCGAGCTTGGTCGACTGGATCACCTGCATGTCTGGGAGCTTACGGCCCGGTAACGCGTCCCGGGTCGTGTTTTCCGCCACGTGAGACACGGGGATTTGGGGCGATATCGCCGCTCGCTGTCCCACCAGCACCTTCGGTCCCTAGAATGCGCCGCCATGTCCAAGTCATTCGAATACGCCGACGGAGTGACCGGCCCCGAGCCGCAGGACGTGCCGAACGTGTACCTGCCGCAGGCTGCCGCGCCCCCCCGCCTACGACGCGTACGCGGATCCGGCGGCGGCGCACGGATGGCAGGACGTGTACGACACGACGGACACGGGCGGTGCCGGGCACCCGGGCGGTGCCGGGCACCCGGGCGGCGCGGAGGGCGCCGGTGGCATCCGTCCCGGTGTGCAGCCCGTCGACGGTGTGGACGCCACGCGCGCGTACCCCGGTGTGTATCCCGGTGGCCCGGACGGTGCGGGCGGCGCCGGTGACACCCGCGAGCTGCCCGCGGTGCCGGGGCGAGGCAGGGGCGGTGCGGGTCACAGGGGGCCCGGCGCAAGCCGGCTCCCCGGCCGGTGCGCCGTGTGGCGGTCGCCGTTGGTGCCGTGGGTGCCGCGTCGGCGGTCGCCCTGATCGCCGGCTTCGCCTTCTCGGGGCCCTCCGGTGGGACGCGGGGCGGCGAGGGTGGCCGCACGGGTCCGACGGCGGGGGAGTCGCCGGCGACGGAGAGCGGTACGTCGAGTCCGGCCGAGGCGTCCGAGGCTCCTCTCGTCGCCGGGTCGGGCGATTCCGGCGAGCCGTCCAACGCCGCGTCCGCGTCGCCGTCTTCCGGTGCGAGCCGGTCCCCGTCCGCGTCCGGTACGGACAGCGCGCCGCCCCCGGCCTCCGGCCCCACGAGCGGTGCCCCGGCGGACTCCACTCCCACCGCCTCCACTTCGGCGCCCGGCAGGTCCGGACAGAACCCAGGGCGCGGCCCCGGCGGCAGCAAGGACCCCAAGTGACCCGCCTGTAGGGGCGGTTGAGTAGGGTCGGACCGGAATCCAGGATTCCGGATGTGGAACAGGTTCTTGTGCCGCCCTCTTGTGACGATCACAATGCACATGACAACAGTGCGGGCGGCCGGAAGATTTCCGGTCGCCTCCGTCGCAAGAGGGGACCCCCCATGAGAAAACCTCTCGCCGCCGCGTTCTGCGCCCTGGCGATAGCCGGGGCCGGCGCGGCCCCCGCGACCGCTGCCGATGCCGCCCCCACGGGCGTCGGCAAGGCCGCGGACACGGGCTCGGCCACATCCGCGGTCTCGGGTGTGGTCACGTCCGTGGAGCAGACGCTGTCCGGGCTCACCGGCCAGAAGGCCAAGGCCGTGAACTTCGCGGGCACCGTCGCGCTCAGCAACTGCTCCGGCTCCGTCGTCCGCATGCCGGACTCCGAGGCCGACGACCCGGCGCTCGTGATGACCAACGGCCACTGCCTGGAGTCCGGCTTCCCCGGCCCCGGCGAGGTCCTCGTCGACAAGGCGTCCAGCCGCACCTTCAGCCTGCTGGGCGCCTCCGGCTCGCGCGTCGCGACCCTGCGCGCCGCCAAGCTCGCCTACGGCACGATGACCGACACGGACGTCGCGCTGTACCAGCTCACCACCACGTACGCGCAGATCAAGAGCTCGTACAACATCAACCCGCTGACGCTGAACGACAGTCACCCGGTCGCCGGGACCGCCATCAGCATCCCCTCCGGCTACTGGAAGCGGATCTACAGCTGCACCATCGACGGGTTCGCCCCCACTCTGAAGGAGGGCGACTGGACCTGGAAGGACTCGGTTCGTTACACCTCCGCCTGCAACACCATCGGCGGCACGTCCGGCTCCCCTGTCGTCGACCAGGCCACCAACAAGGTCGTCGCCATCAACAACACCGGCAACGAGGACGGTGAGCGCTGCACGGTGAACAACCCGTGCGAGGTCGACGCGAACGGCAACGTGACCGTCCGCAAGGGCATCAACTACGCCCAGCAGACCTACGGGATCCCGGCCTGCTTCGGGATCGACAACAAGCTCGACCTGAGCGCGAGCGGCTGCACCCTGCCCAAGCCGTAGGGCAGGCAGGGTGCGCCGGGCGGTCACGCGGGAGGAATCCTGCGGACCGCCCGGCCCGCCAGCACGTCCGTGCGCCGGCCGTCCTCGATCACGAACCGGCCGTCGACCAGGACGTGCGGAATCCCCGTCGGGAGCGTGCGCGGCTCCGCGAAGGTGGAGCCCGCCGCGACCGTCGCCGGGTCGAAGAGCACCAGGTCGGCCTTGTAGCCCTCGCGGACCAGCCCCCGGTCGGGCAGCCGGAGCCGCGCGGCCGGGCGCGAGGTGAGGTGCGCGACGCACTCCTCCAGCGACAGCACCCCCAACTCCCTTACGTAGTGCCCGAGATAGTGCGGGAACGTGCCGTAGGCGCGCGGGTGGGGCTTGGCACCCTGGAGGATGCCGTCCGAGCCGCCGGTGTGCACCCGGTGGCGCATGATCGCCCGGACGTTCTCCTCGTGCCCGACGTGCTGGAGGATCGTCGGGGCCAGCCGGTCGGCCAGCAGCAGCCCGCGCGCGGTCGCCCAGGGCGCCTCGCGCCGCCGGTCCGCCGACTCCCGGATCGTCCGGCCGACGAAATCGGCCAGGGCCGGATCGCCCACGCCCGAGATCTCGATCGTGTCCCACTCGACGGGCACACCGTGGCAGCCGTCCGAGCCGGTGACCTCCAGGTGGTGGCGGATGCGCTCCGCCGTGTCCTCGTCCGCCAGCCGCCCGAGGGTCTTCTCCGGGCCGCCCTCGCTCGCCCAGCTCGGCAGCACGGCCGCCAGCGTCGTACAGCCCGGGGTGTACGGGTAGGTGTCGAGGCTGATGTCGGACCCGGCCGCGAGCGCCTCGTCCAGCAACGCCAGCAGCTCCGGGGCCCGGCCCTTGTTCACGCCGAAGTTCATGGTGGCGTGGGCGAGATGCAGGGAGCAGCCCGCCTCCCGGGTCAGCGCCACCATCTCCTCGTAGGCCCGGAGCGCCCCGGCGCCGTAGGAGCGGTGGTGCGGGCAGTAGTAGCCGCCGTACGACGCCACCACCCGGCACAGTTCGGTCAGTTCGGCGTCGGGCGCGTACATGCCCGGCGTGTACGTCAGCCCCGAGGACATGCCGACGGCGCCCTGCTCCATGCCCTCGGCGACCAGCCGGCGCATCCGGCCCAGCTCGGCCGGGGTCGCCTCGCGGTCCTCCCAGCCGACGGCGAGCGCCCGGACCGTGCCCTGCGGGATCAGATAGGCCGCGTTCACGGCGATCCCGCGGTCCAGCCGGTCCAGGTACTCGCCGACCGTGCGCCAGTCGAAGTCGATGTCGTCACCGGGGCCGTTCCACCCGGCGATCGCCCGCCGCACCTCGCCGAGCGTGCGGTCGTCGACCGGCGCGTACGACAACCCGTCCTGGCCGATGACCTCCAGCGTGACGCCCTGCGCGGCCTTGGCGCTGTGGTCGGGGTCGCGCAGCAGCGCCAGGTCGCTGTGCGCGTGCATGTCGACGAAGCCGGGGGACAGGACGAGTCCCTCGGCGTCCAGCTCCCGGCGTGCCGTGGGCCGCTGGCAGCCGGCCGCCGCGGCCTCCTTGACGATCGATGTGACCCGGCCGCCGTCGACCACGACATCGGCCCGGTACGCGTCCGCGCCGGAGCCGTCGACGACGTCGGCGTCCCGGATGACCAGCTCTTCCATGGGACCCGGCCTCCTAGAAGAACGTGCGGACGTAGTCGACGACCGTGCCGTCCGCCTCGGCGACGGGGATCAGCTGCCACTTGTCGAACGAGGTGCACGGGTGGGACAGCCCGAACCCGACCCAGTCGCCGACCTCCAGATCCGCCTCCGGCGTGGTGGCGAGCCAGGCGTGCTGGTCGGACATGGCCGTCACCGTCACGCCAGTTGCCGGGCGCTCGGCACCGTCCCGGCGGATCACCTGGGCGAAGGGCAGATCGAGGTCGTAGGCCGCGTCCCGCTTGCCGGCGTTGATGAAGGCCTGCTCGGCCGACGGCCGCGACACCACCTGCGTCCACAGGCGGAACGCCGGCTCCAGGGCGCCCTCCTCGGGGACCCGGTTGAACGGGGTCAGCTTGCGGTAGTGGCCGTCGTCGTGCGAGACGTACGCGCCCGAGCGCAGCAACTTCAGGGCGGGCAGGGACAGTTCGGGGATCTCGGCGAAGACCTCGGCGACCGCGTCGAACCAGGCGCTGCCGCCCGCGCTGACCACGATCGTGTCCAGCCCGGCGAACCGCCCGGCCTCGTCGAAGCCGGCGGCGAGCGCAACCAGCCGCCGCAGCCACGCCGTCACCCGCTCGGAGTCGGCCTTGGGCACCTCGCCCTCGTAGCCCGCGACGCCGACCAGCCGCAGCGTCCGTGTGCCCGCCACCGCGTCGGCGACCGCCGCGCACTCGGCCTCCGTACGGGCGCCGGTGCGGGCGCCCTCACCGGCGGCGAGCTCGACGACGACGTCCACCGGTCGGGAGGCGCCCGCGTCCCGCAGCGCGGCGTCCATCAGCTCGACGCCGCGCACGGAGTCGACGTAACAGATCAGTTCGAAGTCCGGGTCGGCGTCCAGCTCGGCCGCGATCCAGCGCAGGGCCGCCGCGTCGACCAGTTCGTTCGCCAGGAACACGCGCCGGATCCCGAACGCCCGCGCCACCCGCACCTGGTGCGGCACGGCCAGTGTGATGCCCCACGCCCCGTGCTCGATCTGCCGCTGGAACAGCTGCGGCGCCATGGAGGTCTTGCCGTGCGGCGCGAAGGTCAGACCGTGCCGGGCCGCGTACGTCTCCATGAGCTTCAGGTTGTGCTCCAGGCGCTCGGCGGACAGCGCGAGCACGGGCGTGGCGAAACCGCCGGTGAAGAGGTTGCGGCGCTGGCCGGCCAGCTCGGCGACGGTCAGCCCGTCGGCGTCCGGCGGGAGGCCCTTGAAGCGGTGATCGACGCGCTCGGCGGCGAGCCGAGCGAGGGACTGGGCGGTGTCGGCCGTCATGAAGCCTCCCTGATCTGCGGTGTTGCAGGTCTTGCAACCTTCATTGCGTATGTCGCTGAACGCTGTCTAACATCTCGGCCACCCCCGGTCAATGAAACCGCCACCGGCCGCACCGACCCCGGCACCCCGCCCCCCCCGACGCCTTCGACGAGGAGCTACGAGCATCGTGACCCCCACCGGACCCTGCAACGCCCCCGACGTCGTGGACGTCGTCGCGCTCGGCGAGTCCATGGTCACGTTCCTGCCGTCCCGCCCGGGGCGCCTCGCCGACGTGCCGTCCTTCGCGCGGGGCATCGGCGGGGCGGAGTCGAACGTGGCGTGCGTGCTGGCGGCGGCGGGGCACTCCGTGCGGTGGGTGAGCGCGGTCGGCGCCGACGGCTTCGGCGACCACCTCGTCGAGGAGATCGGGTCCTACGGCGTCGACGTCGCCTCCGTACGGCGCGATCCGGCGCGTCCGACCGGCATCTACTTCCGCACGGCCGGGGACCGGGCCACCGACGCCCACGAGGTCGCCTACTACCGGGCCGGATCGGCCGCCTCGGCGATGTCCGCAGGCACCGTGGACCTGGCGGCCGTGCGGGCCGCCCGGGTGCTGCACCTGTCGGGGATCACGGCGGCGCTCTCCGGCAGCTGCCTCGACCTGCTGTGGGAGCTGACCGAGCCGGGGCCGCGGCGGCCGCTCGTCTCCTTCGACGTCAACCACCGGCCGGGACTGTGGCCGGACCCCGACGGGCCCCGCGTCCTGCTGGAACTCGCCCGCCGCGCGGACGTCGTGTTCGTCGGCGCCGACGAGGCGCTCGACGCCTGGGGACTGCACGGTGCGTCCGCCGTGCGGGACGCGCTGCCCGAACCCGAGCTCGTGGTCGTCAAGATGGGCCCGGGCGGCGCCGTCGCCTTCGGCGAGGACCCCGCGGACGTGGAGGACGCGGACGGCGCCGCCACCCTCGTCCGGGCTCCGCGCGTGGACGTCGTCGCCGAGGTCGGCGCGGGCGACGCCTTCGCCGCCGGGTTCCTCTCCGCGACCTTGCGCGCACTGCCCGTGCGGGAGCGGCTGCGGCACGGGCATCTGATAGCCGCCGCCGCGCTCACCGTGCCCGGCGACCTCGCCACGCCGCCGGCGCGGGAGCACGCCGACCGGCTCGTCGCCCTGGACGACGCGGCATGGGGGAGACTGCGACTCGGCCCGGGCTGGACCGAGGAGACACAGCGGGCCGCCGAGGAGGTACGAACGCCATGAGCCAGACCGTCGACCGCGCGCTGAGCATCCTGCCGCTGCTCGCCGAGGGCCCCGCCGACCTGGGGCAGGTCGCCGACCGCCTCGGTGTGCACAAGTCCACCGCCCTGCGGCTGCTGCGCACCCTCCACGAGCACGGCCTGGTCTACCGCCAGTCCGACCAGCGCTACCGCCTCGGCGCCCGGCTCTTCGCCCTCGCCCAGGAGGCGATGGAGAACCTCGACGTCCGCGAGATCGCCCATCCCCACCTGGTCCGCCTCAACGAGAGCTGCGGGCACACCGTGCACCTCGCCGTGTACGAGGAGAACGAGGTCCTCTACATCGACAAGGTCGAGAGCCGCTACCCGGTGCGGATGTACTCCCGCATCGGCAAGCCCGTCGCCATCACCGTCGCCGCGGTCGCGAAGCTGCTGCTCGCCGACCTGCCCGAGCACGAGCGGCGCGGGATCGCGGAGAAGCTCGACTACCCCACGTACACGTCCCGTTCGACACCCAACGCCGGCGCCTTCCTGCGGGAGCTGGAGAAGGTGCGCGAACAGGGCTGGGCCACCGACCTCGGCGGCCACGAGGAGTCCATCAACTGCGTCGCGGCGCCCATCCGCGGCGCCGACGGCCGGGTCGTCGCCGCGATGTCGGTCTCCGCGCCGAACGTCGTCGTCACCGCCGACGAACTCCTCACCCTCCTGCCGCTGGTGCGCCGGACGGCGGACGCGATCAGCGGGGAGTACTCCGGCAGAACACCAGTGAAGGGCACCGTATGACGGACAAGATCGCACTCACCCCCAAGACCCACACCACCCCGCCGGCGAAGTTCTCGCACGGTGTGAAGAAGGGCAACATCCTCCAGGTCGCCGGCCAGGTCGGCTTCCTGCCCGCCGAGGAGGGCAAGGCGCCCACGCCCGCCGGGCCGACCCTGCGCGAGCAGACCCTCCAGACCCTGGCCAACGTCAAGGCCATCCTGGAGGAGGGCGGCGCCTCCTGGGACGACGTGATGATGATCCGCGTCTACCTCACGGACGTCGACCACTTCGCCGAGATGAACGCCATCTACAACGCGTACTTCGAGGAGCAGGGCCTCACCCGGCCGCCCGCCGCGCGCACGACCGTCTACGTCGGACTCCCCGCGGGTCTCCTCATCGAGATCGACGCACTGGCCGTTCTCGGCTGACCCCACCCCCACCCTCACCCCGCCTTATCGAGGCGCGGCGCCACCGATGCGCCGCGCCGTGCTCCCCCCTACCCAGAAGCCGCATGCATTTACGCAGAGGACCCCCGAATGTCCCTTTCGCTTGCCGCGTCCGCCCCCGCCGAGACCCCACCCCACACCGGAGGCCTGCTCCTCCTCGTGGACGGCACGGCCGGACTCCTGCTCACCGCCGCCCTGGGTATCGGGCTCCTGCTGTTCCTCATCATCAAGACGAGACTCCAGCCGTTCGTCGCCCTGCTCGCGGTTTCCATAGCCGTCGGCCTCGCCGCCGGCCTGTCGGTCACCGAACTCTTCGGCACGGTCCAGAAGTCGGATGCCGTCTCCACCATCGAATCCGGCATGGGCGGCATCCTCGGCCATGTCGCGATCATCATCGGCCTGGGCACCATGCTCGGCGCGATCCTCGAAGTCAGCGGCGGCGCCGAGGTGTTGGCGAGGCGTCTGCTCGGTCTGTTCGGCGAGAAGCGCGCCCCGCTCGCCATGGGTCTCACGGGCCTGATCTTCGGCATCCCGGTCTTCTTCGACGTCGGCATCTTCGTCCTGGCCCCGATCGTCTACGCCGCCGCCAAACGCTCCGGCAAGTCGATCCTGCTCTACTGCCTGCCGCTGCTCGCCGGCTTGTCCGTGACGCACGCCTTCCTGCCGCCGCACCCCGGCCCGGTCGCCGCGGCCGGTCTCCTCCACGTCGACCTCGGCTGGGTCATCCTCATGGGCGTCGTCTGCGGTCTGCCCGCCGTGGTGGCCGCCTGGGGCTACTCGGCGTGGGTCGGCCGCCGCATCTTCGTCCCCGTGCCGCAGGACATGGTCGAGGCGGCGGAGGAGGCGAAGCAGGCCGTCGTCGACGAGCAGCGGGCCGCCGGGGTCGCGCCCAGCGAGCAGCCCGTCTCCCTCGGCACGGTGCTCGGCATCATCGGCACGCCCCTGGTCCTCATCCTCGCGGCGACCTTCTCCTCGATCGCCCTGGACCCCTCGACCCCGCGCTCGGTGATCGAGTTCTTCGGCAGCCCGTTCGTGGCGCTGACCATCGCCCTGTTCCTCGCGTACTACCTGCTCGGCATCCGCCGCGGCTGGTCCCGCAAGTCCCTGGAGACGGTGTCCACCGCGTCCCTCAAGCCGGTCGGCAACATCCTGCTGGTGGTCGGCGCGGGCGGCATCTTCGGTGCCGTCCTCAAGGCCAGCGGCGTCGCCCAGGCCCTCTCGGACACCTTCAACGATGTGGGCCTGCCGGTGCTCGTCCTGTCCTACCTGATCTCCGTGGTCCTGCGCGTGGCCCAGGGCTCGGCGACGGTGGCGATCGTGACGACGGCCGGCATCGTGGCCCCGCTCCTGTCCGAGGGAGACCACTCCCAGGCCTTCGTCGCCCTGGTCATCATGGCCATCTCGGCCGGCTCCATCTTCGCCTCGCACGTCAACGACGGAGGTTTTTGGATGGTCGCCAAGTACTTCGGCATCAGCGAGCGGGACACCCTCAAGACCTGGACGGTGCTGGAGAGTGTGCTGTCCGTGGCGGGGTTCGCGGTGGCGGCGGTATTGAGCCTGTTCGTGTAGGCGTCTGATAACGAAGTCGGGGTCGACTGTGTGCCGCACAGGTTTCTCGACCATACTCCTCCCCTGTGGAGCAGCGCATAGGTTCGAGCAGCCAGCCCCTGGAAGGCGCCGGATTCGACCCGGCCTTCATCCCCGGGCTCACGCCACCCGCGTCCCGAGGGACGGAGGAGGACGGGCCGGAGAAGGAGCCTGAGGTCGCGGACGCCGAGGAGGCCGACGCGGCCGCCGCCGAGCCGGAAGAGGCGGCGGAGGCGGCGGAGGTGTCCCCTTCCGAGCAGGAGGAGGACACCGACACCGACGGCCCCGTCTTCGAGGCGTCCGACCGCCGCGCCAGAATGGTCGCCGACCACAGGGGCGTACGCCTGTCCCTGGACGACCAGGACTGCGAGTTCCGCTGGGACGAGATCGGCGCGGTGGAGACGGAGACGGCCCGCTTCGGCAAGCGGTACACCGTCACCGTCCACACTCCCGACCGGCGCTGGTACCCGATCGAGATCGAGGCGCCGGCCAGGAGCCACTTCAAGGAGTGGGACGAGCAGCTGGACGCGGTCCTGGACGCCTACTTCGAGACAGAGACAGAGACCGCGACCGAGGTGAAGGCAGAGGCAGAGGCGGACGCGGACTAGCCGCAGTACTGGCTCTCCTTGCCGATCGACCGGTACATACAGTCCGCGTTCTCCAGCAGTTGCAGCACCGCATCGCGGTTACGGGAGGTCTCCCGCTCGATCACCTCGTCGGGCGGGTAGAACCCCCCGCCCCCGGAGCGCGGATACATCTCGAAGGTGTACGCGAAGATCTTGTGCGTGCCCCAGAGGTAGTCGTCGATCGACCCGTCGGTGATGTACAGGTCGCTGGACTGTTCCGCCGTGTACCCGTTGCTCGCGGCCATCTTCCGCCCGACCGCCTTGAACGCCGCGTTGTCGTCCGCGGTCATTCCGGTCGCCGTGTCGGAGTAGGTGTAGCCGAACGGCCACAGCACCAGCTCGCTGTAGGTGTGGAAATCGACCCCCGCCTTGATCTGCTGCGTGCCGCCGACGACCCGGCTGCGCACGAAGTCGGAGACGACCTTCACCTCGGGTGCGGACTCGGGGGATGTCCCGCGGTACGTCTCGGAGGACGTCGAGCCCGAGGAGCCGCCGCAGCAGCCCCAGCGGTAGTTCCAGTTGCGGTTCAGGTCCGTACCGACGTACGACGAACCGGAGTTGGGCTGCCGGTTCTTGCGCCAGGAGCGGTAGGAGCCGGTGGCGATGTCGTACTCGCCGCCGTCCGGGTTGATGTCCGGGACGATCCAGATCTCGCGGTTGTTCACCATGCCGGTGACGCGCGAGTCGGAACCGTAGTCGGAGGTCAGCTCGCGCAGCAGGTAGAGCGCCATCTCGACGGTGAGGTGCTCGCGGGCGTGCTGGTGGTGGGTGAACAGCACTTCCGGCTCGGACTCGTCGGTGCCCACGTTGTCGCTGATCTTGATGGCGACGATGTTCCGGCCCTGGTACGACCTGCCGATCACGCGCTGGCTCGCGATCGAGGGGTTGGCCGCGACGATCGAGTTGATCTCGCTCGTCATCTCCGCGTAGTTGTGGTACTTCGAGTCGCCCGAGGGGAAGTCGAAGAGCCGGAGGTCGTCCTCGCCGGCGGAGCGGTCGGGGACCGCGCCGAGCCGGGTGACCTCGTAGCCCAGCGTGCGCAGCTTCTTGATCTGGTCCGCGCGGCCGGAGACGACGACACCGTGGCCGTGGACCTCGTCGACGGTCACGCCCGTGCGCTGAAGTGCCGTGCGGTCCTGGGCCGTCGAGTGCAGATGGACCTCGTACTGCCGGACGTCGTCGGCCGAGGCGGCCGCTTTGCGGGCGCTGTCGGCGGTGGCGTCGCTCGTCGTCGCGGACAGGGGCGCCGCGAGGGCGAGGGCGAGGAGGCCGGCGAGGGCAGCGGTGCGTCTGCCGGTGCGGGCACCGGAGCCTCGTATGCGAAGTCGCATGAAATCTCCTTGTGGGAGGTGGGGTTGTTCCGTGCGACGTACGTGGTGCGGGTGGCGCAAATCGTCCTGCTAATGGCATGAGCAGGTCAAGACTGAAAGTGGCCGCGCAGTGTACGCGCGCGGCGCCGCGGTCGAGGGGTCCCGCCGGAAGTACACCCACAGGGGTGGCTCTGGCGTGCATATATGTACGCAGCGGGAGAGGGTGAGGGTCCGCGCAAGGGGAGTCGGAGTGTCCGGGTCCCCGGACCCCCACCCCTTCAGAGGACTGGCTGATCATGGGCGGATCAGCGCCACGACGGGACCACCACCTGCCGGCCGAGACGACCAGCTTCGTCGACCGGCGTGGCGAACTGACCCAGGGCCGCGAACTGCTGGCCCGCGCACGGCTGGTGACGCTGACCGGGCCGGGCGGCGTCGGCAAGACCCGGCTCGCCGCACGACTCGCGGCCCGTGTGCGGCGGGCCTTCCCGGACGGCGTGCGGTTCGTGCACCTGTCCGGACTGCACGACCCGGACCTCGTCCCGCTCGCCGCCGCCGACGCGCTGGGCCTGCACGACCGCTCCGCCCAGCCGGCCCTGGACGCCCTCGTCGAGCAGGTACGGGACCGGCGGCTGCTCCTCGTCCTCGACAACTGCGAGCACCTGGCGGCGGCGTGCGCCCGGCTCGCCGCGGCCCTGCTGCACGGCACCGAGGGCGTCCGGATCCTCGCCACCAGCCGGCACCGGCTCGGCCTCACCGAGGAGCACCTGCTGGAGGTACGGCCGCTGCCGGTGCCCGACCCGGACGCCGACCTGTCCGCCGCCGACGGTTACCCCGCCCTCACGCTCTTCGCCGACCGGGCCGCCGCCGTCGTCCCCGGCTTCCGCCTCACCCCCGCCAACCGCGCCTCCGTCGCTCGCCTGTGCCACCGCCTGGACGGCCTGCCCCTCGCCATCGAACTCGCCGCCGTCCGCATGCGCGTCCTCGACGTCGACCAGCTCCTCGACCGCCTGGACGACCGCTACCGCTTCCTCACCACCGGCAGCCCCGCGGCCCTGCCCCGCCACCAGACCCTGCGGGCGGCGGTCGCCTGGAGCCACGACCTGTGCACACTCCCCGAACAGACGGTGTGGGCCCGGCTGTCGGTCCTCGCAGGCAGCTTCGACCTGGAGACGGCGGAGGCGGTGTGCGCGGACGCGACGCCGGAGACCGTGGCCCGGCCGCCGGCAGACGGGGGTCACCCCGTCACACTCCCGCACGCGGCGACCCGGCCTGCGTTGCCGGCCCAGTCGTCGGAGGAGCTCGGCGCGGGGGTCCACGCCGGGGAGGGTTCCGGTGCGGGTGGCCGACTCGGGGGTGACTCCGGTGGGCGTGTCCGGTTGGCGGATGGGGTTGGCGCGGGTGTTCGTGCTGGGGAGGGTTCCGGTGCGGGTGATTGTTTCGGGGACGGGTCCGGTGCGTGTGTCCGGCCCGTGGATTGGTCCGGTGCGTGTGTCCGGCCCGTGGATTGGTCCGGCGTGGGCTTTCGTGCCGGGGAGGGTTCTGACGCGGGTGTTCGTGCTGGGGAGGGTTCCGGTGCGGGTGGTTGGTTCGGGGACGGGCCCGGTGCGGGTGGTTGGTTCGGGGACGGGTCCGGTGCAGGCGTCCGGTCAACGGATGGGTCCGGCGCAGGCGTCCGTGCCGGCGAGGGCTCCGGCGTAGGTGCCCGTGCCGGGGGCGGCTCTGGTGCGAGCGGCGGGCACCCCGACGGCCCCGGCACAGGCGCGTGGCCGGCGGACGGCTCCGGCGCACGCGTCCAGGCCACCGGCGGCTCCGGCGCACGCGTCCAGGCCACCGGCGGCTCCGGCGCATGCGCCCAGGCCACCGGCGGCTCCGGCGCACGCGTCCACCCCGCGGCCGCACCCGCCGGGGCCGCCGTCGCCCTGCTTCCAGCCCCGGGCCTGCGTACCGATGACGTGCTGGAAGCCGTCGCCGGGCTCGTGGACAAGTCCGTGCTCTGCAGGGAGGCGGGGCCCGGTGGTGTGCGGTATCGGCTGCTCGACACGCTGCGGCAGTACGGGCTGGAGCAGTTGAGGCGGGTCGCGGGGGAGGAGGAGGCCGCCCGGCGGCGGCAGCGCGACTGGATGGTGCGGCGGGCCGAGGAGAGCGAGCGCGGCTGGTTCGGGCCCGGGCAGCCGGAGACCGTCGCCCGGCTGCGCGCCGACCGGGACAACCTGCGCGCAGCCCTCGACTTCAGCCTCTCCGTCCCCGGCGAGACCCTCGCAGGACTGCGTCTCGCCGGCACGCTCTGGTTCCACTGGCACGCCTGCGGGGCCTCCCGGGAAGGCCTGTACTGGCTCGACCGGGCCCTGCGCGCCGCCCCCGAGCCGACCCGCGAACGGGCCCGCGGCCTGTGGGTCGCCGGGCTGCTGGCCGCCGCCACCCGGGACTTCCCCCGGGGCCACCGCCACGCCACCGAGGCCCTCGCACTCGCCCGTGCCCTCGGCGACGCCGCCGAGGCCGCGCACGCCGAGTACGTCATCGGCGTCATCCGGCTGTTCGGCGACGACCTGCCCGGAGCGCTGCGGCACTTCGAGGCCACCGTCTCCCGCGGCCCCGTGCCCGGCCAGCACCTCAGCCTCGTCGGCCTCGACCAGGTCGAACTCGCCTGCGCACTGGGCTTCCTGGGCGAGGCCGAGCGGGCCGTGGAGGTCTGCGAACAGGCCCTCGAGCTGTGTGAGAGCCACGGCGAACTATGGGTCAGGTCCTATGTGCTGCGCATCCTCGCCCTCGCGCACTCCGTACGCCGCGACTGGCCCCGGGCCGAACGCCACGGCCGCGAGGCCCTGCGGCTGAAACTCGCCGTCCACGACGTCATCGGCATCGCCCTCACCCTCGACCTGCTCGCGTCGATCGCCGCCGAACGCGGCGATCACGAGCACGCCGCCGTGCTGCTGGGCGGCGCCGACCGCGTCTGGGCCGACATCGACACCGACCGCTGGGGCTCCCACACCCTCAACTCCGTACGCCGGGAGAGCGAGGAGCGGGCGGCCCCGGCGCTGGGCCGCGACGCGTTCGAGCGGGCCCACCGGCGGGGCCACGCTCTCGCTCTCACGGAACTGGTCGGCCACGCCCTCCAGGAGCCGGGCCGCCCCCACCCCGCGGAGGCCGCCCCGCCGCCGCACGACGACACCACGGTCCGTCTGACCCGCCGCGAGACCGAGGTCGCCCGGCTCGTCGCCGAAGGGCTCGCCAACCAGCAGATCGCGGACCGCCTGGTGATCGCCCGCCGCACCGCCGAAGGGCATGTGGAACGCATCCTCAGCAAGCTCGGCTTCAGAAACCGCAGCCAGATCGCCGCCTGGATGACGGCACAGCGCTGACCCGCCCGCACTCCCGCCCCATCCGCACCCCACACCCACACCCACACCCACCCCGAGGGGATCACGTGACCACCGCAGAACCCAGCCCGTTCGACCACCGCATGGCCGTCTTCGACTCCGACGACGGCTTCGTCACCGCCGCCCTGCCCTTCCTCGGCGAGGGCATCGGCGCCTCCGGCGAGCCGCCACCGGTCGCCATCGCCGCCCCGCGCAACCTGGACCTCCTGCGCGACGCCCTCGGCTCCGACGCGAAGGACGTCACCTGCATCCCGCACACCGACTGGTACACCGGCTCCGCCGCCAACGCCATCGCCCAGGCCGCCGCCTACCTCACCGCGCACGCCGGCTCCGGCGGCCGGCTCCACCTCGTCATGGAGCCGGTGTGGAGCGGGCGCGCCGGCCGCTCGGCCCGCGAGACCACCGAGTGGATCCGCTACGAGGCCCTCGCCAACCTCCTCTTCTCGCCCATGGCCACGACCGTCCTGTGCGCGTACGACACCCGTACCGCCGGGCCCGCCGTCGTCGCCGCGGCCCGCCGCACCCACCCCGACACCGAGGCCTACGAGGACCCGCTGCGGCTCGCCGCCGAACTCGACGCCGTACCACTGCCGTTGCCCCCGGCCGGTGCGCTGTCCCTCGCGGAGCCGCACGCCGCGACCGTGCAGAGCTGGGCGGTGGGGCGGGGACTGGCCGCCGCGGACGCCGAGTTGTTCGCCGCCGCCGTGACGGAGACCGCCGCCGCCCTCGCGCCCCTCGACGGTGAACTCCTGCTGTGGGGCGAGGCACCCGCCTGCGTCGCCGAACTGCGCTCGGTACGCCGCCTCGACGATCCGCTCGCCGGTTTCGTCCCGCCGGCCGACGGCCCGGATCCGGGCCCGGGGCTCTGGTACGCGCGCCAGGTCTGCGCGTACGTGGACATCCGCGACGACGCCGGGGGAGCGACGGTCCGTCTGCAGTACGCATAGCCCCCTACCTGCACAAGCAGGTAGGGGATCGGGTAGTTCTCCCCCTGTGCCGGACCACCCCCGGGGATCACGCTGGACCCATGCTGCAACTCTCCGGGCGGCACCTCCCGGACCCCGACGCCCGCTACGGCCCGTTCCCGCAACCACCCCTGGGAGCAGGCCACCTGAGTGTCGAGTACGCACCCCGGCCCTCCGCCGTCCGCGAGGCACGCGCGGAGGTCCGCAGGCAGTTGGAGGGATGGGGGCTCGGCAAGGACGGCGAGGTCGCGGACGTGGCCGAACTCCTCGTCGGTGAACTGGCCACCAACGCCCTGGTACACGCCGGAAGCCCCTTCCGTCTCACCCTGTTCGCCGCGCACGGCATCCTGCGCTGCGAGGTCGCCGACGCCGAACGCCGCGTGCCGCGGGTGCTGGACGCGGGCACCGGGGAGAGCGGCCGCGGAATGTTCCTGGTGGACGCGCTCGCCCAGCGCTGGGGCTGCCACCGGGACGGGCCGGGCAAGACCGTGTGGTTCGAGCTCGGCACGTGCGGATCGAACGGCTGCGGTCGGCGACAGCCGTGACGCTCCGCCGGGCCTGACCGGGCGGGGTGTCCTACGGGCATCGCGTGAAGATCCGGTCAGGCCCTCTTGTCCTGCGGGCGCCTTTGGGCTTTCTTGACCTGCATGGCGGACACCACGGGAAACACCACGGAGAACGAGGCCATCCAACCCCCGCAGCCCCGGAAGGCGAGTTGGAAACACATCGGTCCGGGCATCGTCGTCGCGGCGACCGGTGTCGGCGCCGGTGACCTGGTCGCCACCCTGATCGCGGGCAGCAACTTCGGATACACCCTCCTGTGGGCCGCGATCATCGGCTGCCTGGTGAAGATCTCCCTGGCCGAGGCGGCCGGCCGCTGGCACCTGTCCACGGGCCGCACCCTGTTCGACGGCTGGGCGAGCCTCGGCCGCTGGACGACCTGGTTCTTCGCGGTCTACGTCGTCGTCTGGGGCTTCGTCTACGGCGCGGCGGCCATGTCGTCGAGCGCGCTGCCGTTGCAGGCCTTGTTCCCGGACGTGATGGACCTCAAGTGGTGGGGCATCGCCTGCGGCCTGGTCGGTCTGGTCTTCGTCTGGTTCAACAAGTACGCGGTGTTCGAGAAGGTCATGACGGTCCTGGTGGGCGTCATGTTCGTGGTGACGGTGTACCTCGCGATCCGGGTCACACCGAACATCGCCGACGCCTTCGCCGGACTCCTGCCGGTGCTGCCCGACGAGAAGGACTCGATCCTCAACACCCTGGGCCTGATCGGCGGTGTGGGCGGCACGATCACCCTCGCGGCCTACGGCTACTGGGTCAACGCCAAGGGCTGGACCGACACGGGCTGGATGAAGGTCATGCGGCTGGACAACCGCGTCGCCTACGCCACGACCGGCATCTTCGTCATCGCCATGCTGTTCGTCGGCGCGGAGCTGCTCCACTCGGCGAACGTCGCCATCGCGAGCGGCGACAAGGGCCTGATCCAGCTGGGCGACATCCTGGAGGAGGAGTACGGCTCGGCCACCGCCACGTTCTTCCTGATCGGCTTCTTCGCCACGTCGTTCACCTCGCTGATCGGCGTCTGGCACGGCGTGAGCCTGATGTTCGCCGACTTCGTGGCCCGCCTGTCGGGCACCGGCCGGGCCAAGGGCGAGGAGGTCGCCTCCGGGACCCGCGAGCGCTCCTGGCCGTTCCGCGCCTATCTGCTCTGGCTGACCTTCCCGCCGATGATCCTGCTCTTCGAGGGCCAGCCCTTCCGCCTGATCATCATCTACGGCGTCCTCGGCGCGGCCTTCCTGCCCTTCCTCGCCGCCACCCTGATCTGGCTCCTCAACTCCTCCCGCACGCCCCGCGAGTGGCGCAACGGCCCGCTGAGCAACGCCATGCTCGCCGTCGCCGGCCTGCTGTTCCTGATCCTGTGCGTGAAGCAGATCTGGGACCAGCCGTGGGGCGAGTTCTTCTGAGGCGGGAGAATGGCCGGATGACCCAGCAGCCGCCACCCGGCCCGGGCTTCGGCCCGCCCCCGCCGCAGTACGCGCCGCCGCCTCCGCAGTACGCACCGGCGCCGCCCCCGCAGGCGGCGGCACCGTCGCCGTACGCGCCCGCACAGCCGTACCCGCCCGCACAGCCGTACGCCCAGGCGCCGCCGTCGCAGCAACCGGCTGCGCCGGCCGGTCCGGAGTTCCTGGCCGTCGACAAGCGCAACGCGGTCGTGATCGACGCCTCCGGTGTGGTCTTCGAGATGTACGGCCTGTCGGTCGAGTTCCGCTGGCCGGAGATCCGCAGCGTCCACTACCAGGCGAGCCCGAACGGCAAGGCGCTGATGGTCGCCGTGATCCACCAGGACGGCCGCTTCTACGAGTGTGTGGTGCAGGCCAGGCCCCGGGCCAGACTGCAGGAGTGGTTCCCGCAGCTGGCCTGGGTCCTCGGCCACTACCGTCCGATGGGATAGGGGCTCCTACGGCAGCCCGTGCACATGCGGCCCCACCGCGTTGGACCACGCGTTGCCGGCCGTCGCGTCCCAGTTGGTCGACCAGGTCATCGCGCCGCGCAGACCGGGGTACGTCCGGGGCGGCTTGAAGGACCCGCACCCCGTGCCCTTGGTCAGGCAGTCCAGGGCGTTGTTCACCACGGTCGGTGAGACGTAGCCGCTGCCCGCTCCCCGGGTCGAGGCGGGCAGGCCGAGCCCGACCTGGGACGGGGCCAGGCCGCCCTCCAGCTGGATGCAGGCCAGGGCCGTCAGGAAGTCAACCGACCCCTGGCTGTAGACCTTGCCGTCGCAGCCCAGCATGGAACCGCTGTTGTAGTACTGCATGTTGACGACCGTGAGGATGTCCTTGATGTTCAGGGCCGTCTGGAAGTAGGAGTTCGACGTCGACTGCATGTCGATGGTCTGTGGCGCCATCGTGATGATCAGCGACGAGCCGGCCTTCGCCGACAGCGACCGCAGCGCCTGCGTCATGTAGGTCGCGTTGAGGCCGTTCTCCAGGTCGATGTCGACGCCGTCGAAGCCGTAGGTCTGCATCACGGAGTACACGCTGTTCGCGAAGTTCGTCGCCGACGCGGCGTCGTTCACCGCCACCGTGCCGCGCTCGCCGCCGACCGAGACGATCACCTTTTTCCCGGCCGCCTGCTTGGCCCGGATGTCGGCCTTGAACTGGTCGACGGTGTAGCCGCCGAGACCGGCCGAGTCGAGGGTGAAGGTCACCGCACCCGGCGTCGAGGTCGCGTCCGCGAAGGCGACGGCGATGATGTCGTACTGCGACTGGACGTCGGAGAGCTTCTGGACCGTCGCGCCGTTGTCGAAGTTCTGCCAGTAGCCGGTCACCGCGTGCTTGGGCAGCGCCGGGCCGGGGCCGTTCGGTTTCGTCGTGGTGCCCGTCACCGCCGCCGACTTCGGTGACTCACCGGCCCCGTTCGTCGCCGTGACCTGGAAGGAGTACGACGTCGAGGCCGCGAGCCCGGTCACGGTCGCCGAGGTGCCGGAGACCGCGGTCACCTTCGTGCCGTCGCGGTACACGGTGTAGCCCGTCGCGCCGGAGACGGCGTTCCAGGCCAGGGACACCGACGAGGACGACGTCCCGGAGACGTTCAGGCCGGCCGGCGCGGACGGGATCGTCGGACCCGGGTCCGTGCCCCCGCCGCCGTCGGGGCCGAACACGGACACGTCGTCCGCGTAGTACGCCGACTGCCCGTACCAGCCGTGCGTGTACACCGTCACCGAGGTCGTAGAGGAGCCCGTGGTGAAGGTGGTCGACAGCTGCTTCCAGGACGAGGAGTCGGGCGTCCAGGTGGAGACGTCCGTCGTGCCCGTGCCGGACACGCCGAGGTAGGCGTACCCGCCCCGGACCCAGGCGCCCAGCGTGTACGTCGAGTTGGGCTTCACCCGCACCGACTGGGCGCACCGGGCGTTGTCCTGCCCCGACGGGGTCGCCCGGAGCGCGGCCGCGCCGGTGCGCACCGGGGAGGAGACCGTCGTACCGCTGCCCGCCGAGCAGGTCCAGTCGCTCAGGCCCGACTCGAAGCCGGCGTTCCTGGCGTTGTTGACGTCGGCGGCGCTGGCCTGGCCGACGGTCGTGACAGTGAGGGCCAGGGCAGCCGTGACGGCACCCGACCAGAAACGCAGGGATCGTCTGTGTGGGGACATGACAAGAAAATGGTCCAGACCAAAGCGGCTGTCAAGAGGTCCAGACCAACCTGTCGAGCAGCAGCCCCACCGCGCATCCCCCCAGCAGCACCACGGCCGACATCCAGAACGCCGCGCCCGCCAGGTCCAGCACGCTCGGCCGCAGGGCCAGCAGCAGCACCTGCGCCGCCGCCGGGACCGCGCACGCCGCGATCAGGTGCCGCACCGGCATGTCCCGCCATGGCTCCGGATGCACCCGCGCCGCCGCCCAGGTGGCCAGTACGACACACACCAGGTTCGGCAGATGCACCAGCGCCAGCGCGGCCCCGAACGACCCGACGCCCTCCGGGCCGACCAACGGATCGTGAATCAGCGTCATCTGGAGGTACTCGGTGAGGACGAGCACCACGATGCCGACGGCCCAGCAGCGCACGAGCGTCATGGGTTGCCCCCGGTGATCTCGAAGAAGAGCAGGAGCGCGAAACCGGCCGCGGCCATGCCGCAGCCCGCGGCCAGGGCCAGCGCCTGGAGCACCGGGGACCAGCTGCCCCGGCCCGCCACCGTCGCCGTGCCTGCCGGGTCGCGCGGGTCGTAGGTGACGGTGACCGGGCTGCCCTCCGCCGTCGACGAGCCCGCCAGGTCCTCGAACTCCACCCGCGCGCCGTCCGCCGTACGGAAGGCGAAGAAGTGGCGCCGGGCGTCGGAGCGCTGGTACGGCTCCGTCTCCACCCGGACGCACCTGCCCTCCGCCCGGACACCGCGCCGCAGCACCCGCGACACCGTCACCAGCCGCCGCGCGTACCTCCACGACAGCGCGCCGAACAGCGCGACGAACAGGGCCAGTACGACGTATCCGGCGCCCGGCACCTCCACTGCTAGTGCACCTCGACCGAGTCGATGATCCGGTCCAGGTCCCCGTCCGGCAGGGACCCCTGCTCGGCGTCGATGCGGATCGCGAAGGTGGTGTCCTTCGAGTCCAGCCCGGCCAGGATCACACCTTCGACCGGGGTGCCCCTGGCCGGCCCGCCGTCCTCGCCGGTCGCCTTGAAGGAGAAGTCGATCCGCTTCGCCCCGTCCGCGCCGGCCAGCTCCACGTCCTTCTGGCCCTGGACGTCCGCACCCATCTGGATGCCCGCCTCGGCGGCGATCGCGGCCTGCTCGGCGGAGTTCGCCTCGGTGAAGGCGAGCTGCACGGTGATGACGGAGACCTTCTTCCCGCCCTCCGTCCGCACCGCCGCCGCGGCGTTGTGCCTGCCGCGCTCGGCGGCGCTCTGCACCGCGTAGCCCTTCGGGTACGACACGTCGACGCCCTTCGTCTTCAGCGTCCCCC
Source organism: Streptomyces sp. WAC04114 (assembly GCF_019733245.1). Lineage (NCBI taxonomy): Bacteria > Bacillati > Actinomycetota > Actinomycetes > Kitasatosporales > Streptomycetaceae > Streptomyces > Streptomyces sp. WAC04114. Next base: position 8,797 of record NZ_JAIGQA010000013.1, on the reverse strand, counting down.
AGCCCTCGGGGACCGAGCCCGCCCCGGAGTCGGTGTCCTCCCCGCAGCCGGTCAGGGCCAACGCGGTCGTCAGCAGGGCGGCGGCCAGGCAGGCACGGCGGGTCTTCATCGGCAGGGGCTCCCGTCTCGTCAGTTCGCACAGTAGCTGTAGGGAAGATAGGAGCGGCCGTCTCCGTGGGGCGCACCCAGGAAATGGGCGTCGGTCAGGGTCTCCGCCTTCTTCTCCGTGCTGATCGTCATGCCCAGACTGAGCCCCAGATTCAACTCGAAGCCGTACTCGGCCGCGTTCACCTCACCCGTGTACGTCATCCGGCTCGACTTGCCCTCGTCGAACATCAGCTGCCCGAAGGGGTCGTCGGCGCCCGGCCGGGCCGTCGGCGCGTGGTCGGCGAACATGTACCGGAAAGGCGTGGCGACCTGCTCGTTGTTGCTGTCCAGCCAGCGCTCGGCGACCGCCCGGTCCTGATCGCCGGCCGGGCCGGGATCGAAGGTGAGGGTGTTGCTGACGATCTCGATGCCGGTCTGCGAGTCGGCGCCCTTCACCCCGGCGTTCCCGCCCCGCTTGTCACCGTCCTTCTTGCCGTTGTCGCCACCTGCCTTGGCGCCGTCCTTCTGGCCGCCCTTCTCGACGGTGCGGGTCATGTCGACGCGGACCAGCTTGCCGGTCTTCTTGTCGTAGGTGACCGTGATGGTGCCCGTCTGCGTCGTGTTGGCCGCGTACTCGCCGCTCAGCGGACCCGCCTCGTAGCCCACCTTGGAGCCGTACTCGATGGACGAGGAGTACGTGTACGACTTGGTGTCCTTGTAGGAGTTGTCGGTCCAGGTGACCTCGGGGGAGTACTTGAAAGTGCCGCCGAGCGCGGCGCTCAGCTTCTTCTCGTCGCCCGCCGAGATCTTCAGGCCCGCCGACGCCGAGGCCTCCAGACCCACCTTGCCGTAGGTGATCTTCCGGTTGTCGCCGAGATTCTCCTTGATCCGGTTCTGGGTGTCCTCCTCGTCCTTGAGAGGCCCCTTGCCGAAGAGATAGAGGATGCTGTCGCCGACGCTCGCCTCCGCGCCGCCCGGCATGGTGCGCCGCATCTCGTACATCTGGAGCTTCTCCACGTCGTCCCGGAAGCGCTGGGCCTCCTCGGGGCTCTGAAACACCCAGGTGTCTCCGTTGGTGACCTTGATGCCGAGTCCCAGCTCCACCTTGTCGGCGCCGAACCGGCCCACCTTCATGCCGGGCTTGAAGTCCTTCTTCGCGGCGACCGAGGAGGCGTCCGTGAACGTCAGATAGACCAACTGGTCGTTGTCGTCGACCTTGCCGTCCCCGTTGACGTCCGTCTTCGCCTTCAGATGCTGCTCCTGGAAGCCGTACTCCTTGCCGATCTCCCAGAAGAAGATCTTCGCCTTGGAGCCCGCCTTGTCCGTGACGGAGGAGACCTGGCACAGTGCCGGCTCGAAGTCCGCGTCGGTGAGCGGCTCGTCGGGCCCGGGCCCGCCCGTCCCGCAGTCGCCGCCGCCGGCCACCCGGCACACCTGTGCGGCGATCCTGTCGTAGACCAGCCGGCCGACGCCGGTGGCCGAGACGGCCAGCACGATCGCCGCGCTGACGACGACCATGCCGAGGTACTCGGTGCCGGTCGCCCCGCGGTCGTCGAAGACCGGTCCGCGCCCGTACGCCCGTATGCCGCCCCCGCCCGCCATACGGCACCCCTCCCCGTCCGGTCCACGTGTGTTTTCGGACGGCGAGCGTAGGTTCGCGACACCGCGCCGGGCGTGGGCCTCAGGGCCCAAACGAAGGCCCACCGTCACCACTGGGCCCGCTGGGCCCACCGCCCGGGGCCGCCCGGGCCCGCCGAATCGACCGGCAAGATGCTCAACCTGCCCCGTTTTGACGCATCTTGTGCAACGACAGTTGCTCGTCAGCTACACAAACGCTGTTCTCCGGTCACAGAGCCGTGGATACAGTGCTGAGGTAGTCACGCAGTGAAGTCGACACGGTGCGCCGGAGTGACACCCGGCGTTCCGACGTGCATGGGGAAACGGGGAGCTGCGCGTGCCAACTGCCATTGCCGTGACCAGTGCCGACATGGCGCTGCCGCCACAGGACGAACGCACCCTGCCCGCCGTCGTACTGCGGGACGTGGCCCGGCGCCCCCTGGAGCAGGCACTGGCCGAGATGCAGGCCCTGGTCGAGCACCACGGGCATGTGATCGTGGTCTGCTCACAGGCCGCGCCCACCGCGGTGCAGCGGCGGCTGCACACCCTGCGCTCCCTCATGGAGAGCGACCGCATCGCCCTGTTCCGGCCGGACCTGCCGCCGCTGGGACTGGCCGTCCTGGCCCGACAGTTACGCCAGCTCGCCTCCTGCGACATCAGCCCCGGCGTGCTCGCCTCCGCCGGCCGGCTGCTCGTCCACTACATCCACGCCGGCGCCCTGCTGAGCTCCGTCACCCGCCTCGACCGCGTCCCCGTCGGCCTGAAGTCGCACGCCAAGTCCTGGGTGCCCGGCAGCCAGTTCGGCGTCCTCGCCCACCCCGAGCCGCAGCTCGTCAGGATCACCCCCGAAGCCGCGCTCCCCGGCCCCGAGTTCGGCACCTGGATGCTGGTCGCCAAGGGGCAGCTCCAGTCCGACTGGGTCAGCGGCACCCTCGCCCCCTCCTGGAAAGTGCAGGGGCTGCGCGAGACCCCGCTCCCGGCGGAGTCGCCCGGCTGGTGGGGAACCGGCAAGCTCATCGAGTTCTGCAGCTACCTGCCCGACCTGTCCGTCCTCTACCAGCTGGTCACCTCCGTCCGGCGCAGCCAGTGCCACTGGTGCGGCATCGACGTCATCGGCGACCGCTGCGTGTTCTGTTCGGCCACGCCACCCGTCCACGACAGCCCGCCCCGCAAGCAGCTCGAGAACCGAACGGCCGCCGGCTGAGGCCTGACACCGCTCGTCAGCACTGTTCCGATCCCGCTCGACCGATATCCCCAACGAGGTTGTACGGTTCATGAACTCCCGTCAGCGCCGCGGCGTGATCCTCCTGCTCCTGTCGATCGTCTGCGCCCTCGGCGCGTTCACCGGCGTGCTCTCCGTCATCAGCGACGTGAAGTCGAAGGTCGGCCCCGAGGTCACCGCCTACCGGCTGAAATCCGACGTGCCGCCCTACACCACCCTCAGCACGGGCCAGTTCGAGAAGATCAAGATGCCCGAACGGTGGCTGTCCGACAACGCGGTCACGGACCTGCGGGAGATACAGGGCAAGATCGCCGTGACCACGCTGGAAGCGGGCTCCCTGCTCCAGTCGGACATGATCGTCCGCCAGCCGGCTCTCCAGCCCGGCCAGCAGGAGGTCGCCATCATGATCGACGCGGCGACCGGCGTGGCCGGCAAGATCACGCCCGGCGCCTCGGTCAACGTCTACGCCACCTTCGAGGGCGCACGCGAGGGCGACCCCGACCAGTCGAAGATCATCGTCACCAACGCCAAGGTCCTCGACGTCGGCGACCTCACCCCCCTCGAGCCCGACGAGTCCAACCGCACCCGGCAGCCCACCGACGCCGTCCCGATCACGTTCGCACTGTCCGCCCTCGACGCGCAGCGCATCACCTACGCCGAGTCGTTCGCCAAGCGGGTCCGGCTCGCCCTCGTCGCGCCCGGCAGCGACACCACCGTCCCCGAGCGGGACCGGACGTACGAACTCGCGAAGGACAAGTGAGAGGCTGCCATGCCCACGAGGATCCTCCCGGCAGTCGGTGACACGGACGCGGTCCGGTCGATCACGACACTGCTCAGCCAGCTCCCGGACGCCGAGCCCGTCGCCCCGGTCGTCGACTCCACCCAGCTCATCGACACCCTCGCGCGCCTCGCCGCCGAGTCCGTCGACGAGCTGCCCGAGGTCGTGGTGGTGCACGAGCGGATCGGCCCGGTCCCCGCGCTGGAGCTGATCCGCGAAGTGGCCCTGCGCTTCCCGGCCGTCGGAGTCATCCTCGTCACCTCCGACGCGAGCCCCGGCCTCTTCCAGGCCGCCATGGACTACGGCGCCCGCGGCCTGGTCGCCCTGCCCCTCAGCTACGAGGAACTCGCCAGCCGCGTCCAGGCGGTCGCCCAGTGGTCCGTCGGCGTACGACGCCACCTGGGCGCCGGCGGCGACGTGTTCACCGGCGTCGGCGGCACCGTCGTCACGGTCAGCGGCGCCAAGGGCGGCGCCGGGACCACCCTGACCGCCATCCAGCTGGCCCTGGCCGCCCAGGCCTCCGGCCGCAGCACCGCCCTGGTCGACATGGACCTCCAGACCGGCGACGTCGCCTCCTACCTGGACGTCCAGTTCCGCCGCTCCGTCGTCGACCTGGCCGCCATCACCGACATCTCCCCGCGCGTCCTGGCCGACGCGGTCTTCCGCCACGACACCGGCCTCGCCCTGCTGCTCGCCCCCGCCGAAGGGGAACGCGGCGAGGACGTCACCGACCGCGCCGCCCGCCAGATCGTCAGCGCCCTGCGCTCCCGCTACGAGGTCGTCGTCATCGACTGCGGCGCCCAGCTCGGCGGCGCCGGGGCGGCTGCCGTGGAGATGGCCGACCGGGCCCTGCTGATCACCACCCCCGACGTGGTCGCCGTACGGGGTGCCAAACGGGCCGTGCGGATGTGGGACCGGCTTCAGATCCGCAAGGCCGAGGAGACGACCGTCGTCGTCAACCGGCACTCGCGGGGCACGGAGATCCAGCCGCCCCTCATCCAGAAGATCACCGGCACGGCGGTCGCGGCCACCGTCGTCCCCGCCAACTTCAAGGAACTGCAGAGCGTCGTGGACGCGGGCCGGATCCACGAACTGGAGAACAAGAGCTCGGTGAAGCAGGCCCTGTGGGGTCTCGCGGGCGAACTGGGCCTGGTCAAGGCACCCGACGGCGCGCAGAAGGCGGGCCGGGGGTTCCGGGGCGGCGACCGGGGGTCGGTGAGCTTTCGGCGGAGGAGGGAGGGGTGAGGGTGCGGAGGGTGCCGTTACGGGAGCGGGACAGGGGCCAGGTGACGATCGAGTTCCTCGGGATGACGCCGACGATCATCGTGACGCTGATCGCGCTGTGGCAGGTCGTCCTGATCGGCTACACCTACACGCTCGCGGGTAACGCGGCGGACGAGGCCGTACGGCAGGGGACGGCGGCCGAACCGGGGGCGCGGCAGGGCGTGTGCGAACAGGCGGGCAAAGACAAGCTGTCGGACGCGTGGCGTTCCGGGGCCGAGGTTACCTGCGGCGGCTCGGGCTATGTGACGGCCGACGTGGCCCTGGAGGTCCCGGTCCTCTTCCCCGGCACGCTGTCCTTCGGGTTCACGGTGGAAGGCCACGCCGGGGCGGTCGAGGAGGCGAAACCGTGATGAACGGTATCCGCAAGGGCCGCGACCGCGGCCAGGTCGCCATCGAGTACATCGGCTTCCTGCCGATCCTGCTGATCGTCGCCCTGGGGGCCGTGCAGCTCGGCCTGATCGCCTACACGGCCCAGCAGGCCGGGACGGCGGCCAGGACGGGGGCGCGCAGCGCGTCGCTGGAAGGGCCGCACGAGGCGGACTGCCGGGCGGCGGTGAGCAGTTGGCTGGCGGACGAGACGACTTGCCCGGCGTCGTACGGCGGGGACGAGGTCACGGTCACAGCCGAGATCACCATCCCCTCCGTCTTCCCGGGCAAGGACAACTTCGGCGCAGCCCGCAAGACCGCGACGATGCCGCTCGACCACTGAGCAACGAGCTAGGAGCACCGCACTCATGAGCCTGCGAGCACGGATCAACACCCCCGAGGAGAACGGCAACCGGGGCGAGGACGGCCACATGGTCGCCTCCTACCGGGCCAAGCTCCTGGAGGAGATCGACCTCGCGGAGATGAGCTCGCTGGCCGCAGCCGAGCGCCGGGCACGGCTGGAGCGGGTGCTCGGGCACATCATCAGCCGCGAGGGCCCCGTCCTGTCGACGGTGGAGCGCGCGCAGCTGATCCGCAGGGTGGTCGACGAGGCGCTGGGCCTCGGCATCCTGGAGCCGCTGCTGGAGGACGCGTCCATCACCGAGATCATGGTCAACGGCCCGGACGCGATCTTCGTGGAGCGCGGGGGACGGGTCGAGCAACTGCCGTTGCGCTTCGCCTCCAACGACCAGCTCATGCAGACGATCGAGCGGATCGTCTCGACGGTCAACCGCCGCGTCGACGAGTCGAACCCGATGGTGGACGCCCGCCTCCCCTCGGGCGAGCGCGTCAACGTCATCATCCCGCCGCTGTCGCTGACCGGCGCCACCCTCACCATCCGCCGCTTCCCGCGCTCCTTCACACTCCAGGAGCTGATCGGACTCGGCTCGCTCGACGAGCACATGCTGTACCTGCTGGCGGGCCTGGTGCAGGCGAAGTTCAACGTCATCGTCTCCGGCGCGACGGGCACGGGGAAGACGACCCTGCTCAACGCGCTCTCCGGGCTCATCCCCGAACGCGAACGCATCATCACGATCGAGGACTCCGCCGAACTCCAGCTCCAGCAGGCCCACGTCATCCGCCTGGAGTCGCGCCCGCCGAACGTCGAGGGCAAGGGCCAGGTCAGCATCCGCGACCTCGTCCGCAACTCCCTGCGCATGCGCCCCGACCGGATCGTCGTCGGTGAGGTCCGCGGCGGGGAGTCCCTCGACATGCTCCAGGCGATGTCGACGGGCCACGACGGCTCGCTGGCCACCGTCCACGCCAACAGCGCCGAGGACGCGCTGATGCGGCTGCAGACCCTGGCCTCCATGTCGGACGTGGAGATCCCCTTCGTGGCGCTGCACGACCAGATCAACAGCGCGGTCGACGTCATCGTGCAGCTGACCCGGTTCGCGGACGGCGCCCGCCGCATCACCGAGATCGCGCTGATGGACAGCCACGGCAGCGAGCCGTACCGGCTGGTCACGGTCGCCCGCTTCAACGCACAGCCGATGAGCCCCGACGGCCGTATCCACGGCGCCTTCGAGTACTACCCCCTCCCACGCCGAACCGCCGACCGCCTCTACATGGCGAACCAGCCCCTCCCGCAGGCGTTCGGCATCGCCCGGTCCGCGGACCAGCTAGCCACCCGAGAAGCCAGGTAGGACCGACCGATGGAACTGCAATCGCTCATCACGCTCACCACCGGCGTCACGCTGCTGACCTGCGTCCTGGTGGTCGTCGGCCTGCACTCCTACGCCACCGGCAAGGCACAGCGGCAGGCCCTGGTCGACCGCCTGTCCGCCACCGGCCAGGTCCCGACGGGCGGCCGGCGCCGCAACTTCCGCGGGATCGACCGCCGTCTGCGACGCACCCGGCTCGGCAAGAAGCTGGAGCTGCGGCTCGCGGCGACCGGCCTGGACATCACCCCGGGTGAGTTCTTCGTCTACATGCTCGCCACGATCGCGAGCCTGTGGCTGATCGGCCAGGTGGCCCTGGCCCCGTTCTTCGGCCCCCTGGCCGGCCTGCTCGGCATCGGGGTGGCGGTCCAGTTCCTCAACTGGCAACGCCAGAAGCGCATCGAGAAGTTCATCAACCAGCTCCCGGAGATGGCCCGGATCCTCGCCAACGCGACCCAGGCGGGACTGGCCCTGCGGACGGCGATCGGGATGGCGGCGGAAGAGATGGAGGCCCCGGCGGGCGAGGAGCTCGGCAAGGTCTCCGCCCAACTGGCCGTCGGCGCCTCGATGGACGACGCGCTGGGCGAACTGGCCGACCGACTCCCCTCCCGCGAACTGGTCGTCCTCGTCACCACCCTGGTCCTGTCGAACCGGGCCGGTGGCCAGGTCGTCGGCGCGCTGCGCAACCTGACGGAGACGCTGGAGGAACGCAAGGAGACCCGGCGCGAGGTCCGCACTCAGCTCTCCCAGGTCACCATGACCTCGTACGCCGTCCCGGTCCTGGGCGTCGGCTCCCTGTTCCTGATGAACGGGGTGAAGGACGGAGCCCTGGACCGCATGACCGGCTCCCCCTTCGGCCAGGGGGCGGTCATCATCGCCTTCGCTCTCTACGCCGTCGGCTTCGTCCTCATCCGCCGCCTGTCCCGCATCGACGTCTGAGAGCCAGGAGGCAACCATGGGACTGCTTCTCGCCCTGCTGATGGGCCTCAGCGTCTGGGGCGTCTTCGCCGGCATCCGCATGTACCGCGCGGAGGCCAAACTGCCCGGCGACCTCGCGCTGGCCCTGGAGGTCGGCTCCACGCGCACCGGCGCGGTCGACTCGCTCATCGACCGCATGGGCATGCGCTACGCGCCCGCCGTACTGCGCCTGATGGGCCCGAAACAGGTGGCGAAGTACCGCCGCAAGATCGACCTCGCGGGCAACCCCGGCGGCCTGACGATCGACAGGTACGCCGCGCGCCGCGCGGTCTACGGCTTCCTGGGAGCCGTCGGCTTCCTGGTCTTCCTCATGCGGGGCCAACTGCTGGTCGCCCTGTTGCTGCTGGCCTTCGGCGCGTTCTGGACGGAGGTCGGCATCTGGTCGGCGATCCGCATCCGCAAGGACGTCATCGAACGGACCCTCCCGGACTTCCTCGACGTCCTCGCGGTCGTGGTGAGCGCCGGCCTCGGCTTCCGCCAGGCACTGGACCGTGTCTCGTCCCGGTACGAGGGCCCCTGGGCCGACGAACTGCGCATCACCCTGCGCCAGATGGACCTCGGCATGAGCCGCCGCCAGGCCTTCGCGGAACTGCGCCGCCGCAACGACTCCGAGCAGGTGGCGATGTTCGTGACGGCGCTGCAGCAGGGCGAGGAACTGGGCGCGCCGATCGTCGACACGCTGGTGTCCCTCGCGAAGGACATGCGCCGTACGGATGCACAGAACGCCCGCCGCAAGGCGGCCCG
>NZ_JAIGQA010000139.1:0-22603 GCF_019733245.1 Streptomyces sp. WAC04114 | reverse complement strand
CCCCCCGCCCCCGCGCAGGGCTCCCTGCTCAGCCGGGTCGGCAGCGCCGAGTGGAACCTGCTGACGGACGAGGCCAGTTGGTCCGGGGAGCTCTACCAGATCCTGGGCCGCGACCCGGCCGCTCCCCCGCTCACCCTCGACGAACTGCCGTCGCTGGTGGTGGACGAGGACCGGCCGAAACTGACGGCGATGGTCACCAACTGCCTCGTCGACGCCCGCCCCATCGACGGCGAGTTCCGCATCGCCCGCCGCGGCGGCGACGTACGGACCGTGCACATGATGGGCGAACCGGTGCTCGACACCGACGGCAGCACCGCCTCGATGTGGGCCGTGCTGCGCGACGTCAGCGAACTGCGCCGCAGCCAGCGGGCGGTGAGCGAGACCCGTGACTCGCTCCACCACCGGCAGGAGGCCGTGCGGAGCGAACAGCGGCTCGCGGTCGAGCTGCAGGAGGCCGTGCTGCCGCCGTGGCGGGGCTCCCTGCGGCTCCCGCACCGAGGCCCCAGGACCCTCGACCTCGCGTCCCAGCATCTGCCGGCGTCCGCGCACACGATGATCGGCGGCGACTGGTACGACGCGCTCGAACTGACCGACGGCGAAACGCTCCTCAGCGTCGGTGATCTCACCGGCCAGGGAGTCGGCGTCACCTCGAACATGACCATGCTGCTCGGTGCCGTGCGCGGCATGGCCATGGCCGGTGCCCAGCCGGGACAGTTGATGGCCTGGCTGAACCAGTTACTCGACGCCACCGTGCAACCCGCCCTGGGCAGCGCCGTCTGCTGCCGCTACCGGCCCGCCGGCCGCACCCTGGTGTGGGCGCAGGCCGGACACCCCGCCCCGCTGCTGTTCCGCGACGGGACGGGGCGCGCGCTGAACGCACCGGACGGCGTCCTGCTCGGCGCCACCTCGGGCGCCGTCTACGGGCAGGCCGAAGAGACGCTCCAGGTGGGCGACCTGCTGCTCCTGCACACCGACGGGCTGGTACCCGGGCACACCGGGTCGGCGGCCGCGAACCTCCTCCTCGGCCTGGCATCACGCCTGACCGGGGACCGCACCGCGGAGGACTGCGTACGGACCGTGGTCGAGGAGTTCGGCGCGAGCCAGCGCGAGGACAACGCCTGTGTGCTCGTCGCCAGGGTCATGTCTTAGGAATCTCAGGCCTGTGCGCGGTTGCCGCCCCTGCCCTTCGTCTTCGGCAGGGCGAGCTTGATCTCCTCCCTCAGCTCCTGGATCTTCGGGTAGCCGGAGTACTCCGCGGTGAGCCGGTACATCTGGCGGAGCCGGTCCCAGGTGCGGTGGGAGGAGTTGGATCCCATCGACACCAGGGCCAGCCGCGCGTACCGGTCCGCCTGTTCGGGGTCGTCGGCGATGAAGCAGGCCGACGCCATCGACAGATAGTCGAAGATCTTCGACCGCTGCCGGCCGTCGACGCGCAGGGCGAGGGCCTTCTCCGCGTAGTGCTGGGCATGGGCGGCCGCGCCCGGCTCGAACTCGGCGAGCGTGCGGTAGGCCAGGGCCTGCATGCCGTAGAGGTCCTCCTCCTTGAAGGTCTGCATCCAGTCCGGCGGCGGCACGTCGGCCTTGTCGGAGACGAAGAGGTCCTCCGCCCGCCCGAGCGTGCGGCGCATCGCCTGGCCCTTGCCCATGGAGGCCTGCGCCCAGGCCTCGATGGTGTAGAGCATCGCCCGGGTGCGGGGCAGCACCTCGTCACCGGAGCCGGAGGTGGCGAGCTTCATCAGGTCCAGGGCGTCGTCCGGCCGGCCCAGGTGCACCATCTGGCGGGCCGCGCGGGACAGTGCCTCACCCGCGCGGGGCCGGTCCCCGCCCTCTCTGGCCGCGTGCGCGGCGATGACGAAGTACTTCTGGGCCGTGGGCTCCAGGCCGACGTCGTGCGACATCCAGCCCGCGAGGACGGCGAGGTTGGCGGCGACGCCCCACAGGCGCCGCTGGAGGTGGGGTGGGTGGCGGTAGGCGAGCATGCCGCCCACCTCGTTGAGCTGGCCCACCACGGCCTTGCGCTGGAGCCCGCCGCCGCGGGCCGCGTCCCAGGCGCGGAACACCTCGACCGAGCGCTCCAGTTCCTCGATCTCCTGCGACCCGATGGGGGCGGCCTCGTAACGGTCGAACCCAGCGGGGTCGGCGTGCAGGGGGTGGTCGAGGTCGGGGGCGTCGGCAGCCAGGGAAGGGTCGGAGTGCAGCCAGTCGTACATGGCGTTGCTGAGTGCGGATCCCGCGGCGAGCGCGGCGCCCGCGCCCACCAAGCCGCGTCGGTTGAGCATGAGGTCCATTCCCGTGAATTCGGTGAGGACCGCAGCCGTCCGCTCGGGCGCCCACGGCACACCGTCGGGAGCATCGTCGCTCCCTCCGCCCTGCCGTTTCCCCGCACGCCCGTGCCGGACCAGACCGAGGTCCTCGATGGTCACGACACGGCCGAGACGCTCGGTGAACAGAGCCGCCAGTACCCGCGGCACCGGATCGCGCGGGATCTCTCCCGTGTCGATCCACCGCCGCACCCGGGAGGTGTCGGTCGACAGCTGGGGATGGCCCATGGCCGCCGCCTGCCGGTTGACCAGCCTCGCGAGTTCGCCCTTGGACCAGCCGGCCAGGCCGAACAGGTCCGCGAGCCGGGTGTTGGGTTGTCCGCTCACGTCAAGCCCCCAGGTTCTCGGCTGAGTTGACAGTAGCCCGGGGAGACTTGCCGGGCGACTATTCGCCAGGGTTCGCCAGGGTGCGCCAGATGGTGTGCCACGGGCCATCCGGTGTCAGGTAGGAAAGCGCCACCCCGACCCGGTCGCCAGGGACACTCCCCAGGGTTCCCCCGGGCGTCCGGGCCGGGTGGTGCGCTGTCGTCGCAGGCACACGAAGGGATCTGTTTCGCCCATGTACGCAGCATCGTCCTCCGTGTCCGCACCGCCCCGGTCGCTGCACCCGCGTCCCGCGGACAGCGGCCCCTACCTCGCCCCCGCGCGGCCGGCGGCCCCCGTGCTCGGTGCGGGCAGGGCTCGGCGCGGCGCGGTCCTCGGCACCCAACCGCTCAGCGGGAGACTCGACTTGTCCGGCCCCCAGGGCGCGCAGCTGCGCACGGCGATCGCGTCCGTGCACCGCATCTGCCCGGAGTTCGCCCCGGTGCAGGTCCTGCGCCGCAACGGACGGTCCGTGCTCCTGGTCGGCACGACCGGTCGCAGCACGGCTGTCGCCAAGTGTTTACTGGACCACTCCCCCGCCTGGTCCGAGCGGATCCGCCACGAGATAGCGGCATACCGCTCGTTCGTCCGGCACCGCCCACCCGTGCGGGCGCCGAGACTGATCGCGGCGGACCCGGACAACTGCACCCTGGTGATCGAGCGCATGCCCGGCCGGGTGGCGGCGCTCCAGCGGCACCCTGCCGAGGCGCCGCCCCGGGCGGACATCAGAGCGGCACTCGGCGCGATCTGCCGGCTCAACGCCTGGCGGCCGCCGGCGGGCACCTTCGACGCCCCACTCGACTACGCGGCCCGGATCTCCCGGTACCACGAGCTGGGCCTGCTCACCGACCGGGACCTGGGCGACCTGCAGAAGCTGCTGCACGGCATCGCACAGGCGGCCGGGCGGCAGGGCATGGGCCAGTTCTGCCACGGCGACGCGCTGTTGTCGAACATTCTCCTGTCACCGGCCGGTCCAGTGCTGGTGGATTGGGAGCATGCGGGCTGGTACCTGCCGGGCTACGACCTGGCGACGCTGTGGTCGGTGCTCGGGGACGCACCGGTCGCCCGTCGTCAGATCAGCCAGATCGCGCAGTCGGCGGGGCCGGCGTCCAGGGATGCCTTCCTGGTGAATCTGATGCTGGTGCTGACCCGTGAGATCCGGACCTACGAGACGGCCGTGCAGCGTTCGATGCACGACGCGGCCCCGGCGGCACCGGGCGCGGCCCACCCGGGTGCTGCGCCGACCGGCGAGGAGCAGAGGCTGCTGCTGCGGCGGCTGCACGACGACTGCCAGTTGGCCCGGCGCGCCGTGCGCGCGGCGGTCGGCACTCGCTGACGGGGACGAAAGGGCCGCTGTACACCTGTTCCGGTGTACAGCGGCCCTTTCGCGTGTGGTCGGTTCCGGCTCAGCCCTGCTGGAAGAGTTCCGCCGGGAGCGGTTTGAGGAGGGTGTAGAGGTCGTCGGTGATGGGGCGGTCCCAGGCTGCGATGGTCACCAGGACGTTGTCGCTGCGGTCGAACTGCACGCAGGAGATCCGGCTCTCGGAGAGCTTCACGCGGCGCACGATCAGAAGGTTGTCGCCCTGCATCACCGGTACGTCCTCGGTGCTGACGACGGTGACCTCCTCGTCGTTCTCCAGCGCCAGCAGCAGCTGGGCCACCTCGAAGGGGACCTGGCCCTCTTCGACCTCGCGGGCCGGGGAGCCCTCGGGCAGATTGCCGATGATCATCGCGGGGCCTCGGCCGCCGAACAGGTCGTAGCGCAGGAAGACGCCCTGGCAGGTCCCGTCGGGCGCAGGGAGCAGTCCCGCACCGAGGTTGCCGGGCCAGTCGCCCGGGTCCATGGCCAGTACGTCGAAGTCGGGCCCGGCGGGAGTGGCGCTGCGGCGGCGGAGGAACGACATGTCGCCCATGGTACGTGGCCCGGCCTGCGAAGTGCGGGGCGGGCGGCGCGCCGGGGGGCCGCGTGGTCGTCCTGTGGCGGGGCGGTGTCAGGCCGCCCGGACGGTACCGGCCGGGTCTACGCCGTCGCCTTGTGCCGTTGGTGGTGGCGGGCCACCCGGGCGCGGTTGCCGCAGGAGGGCTTGCACCACTCCTGGCGCGGGTGCTCCTTGAGGAAGTACCGCACGCAGCGCGGCGCGTGGCAGGCCCGCAGCCGGTCGCGCTCAGGACTCGCCAGGAACGCGATCACGGCCTGGGCGAGGGCCGCGGCCGGGTCGTCGGCGGTTCGGACGGCCTTTTGGTGGACGAGCGGGGTGGCGCCTTCGGGCCAGTCCAGGACCGGCACGGTGGGGGTGCGGGCCGCCGCCTCGTTCAGCTGCCGCACCGCTTCCTCCGGGGGCATGAGGCGGGCCGCGTCCGCGGGGCTCGGTTCGCCGGGGCGGACGGCGCGGGCGAAGAGCGCGCGGACGGCGGCCCGCAGCTCGCGGACGGCGGCGAGCTGCGCGGCATCGGCGGTGAACCCGCCCCCCGCGCCCTCGGCCCCCCGCGGGGCCGTGCCGGTCGTGGAGCTCTCGCGGTGATCGTCGGTCCGGTCGGTCGCGGTGCCAGGAAGGAGTTCGGGATGGACCCGGACCCACTCGGTCAGGCCCGCCGGGTCGGTCAGGTCGTCGGTGACGCCGCCATTGCCGTCGTGGCGGAGGGTGAGGGCCAGGTCCAGGGCGAGCCGGGCGTCCCTGCTGATCGGTTCCCGCATGCGGCTGATGATAGGGCCGGCCGCATCCATGACGGCCGGGTCAGTCCTGCGCGGGCGACGGCGGGACCACGGCGACGGGGGCGACGGCATGCAGCAGCACGGCGTGGGTGACCGAGCCCATCATGCGAACGGGTGAGAGCAGACGCCGCCGGTGCCGGCCCACCACGACGAGGTCGGCGTCCCGGGAGGCCGCGACGAGAAAGCCGGCCGCGTCGCCCGCCGCCGGGACCAGCTCGACCGGGACGTCCGGGTGCCGCTCGCGGTACGGGGCGAGGAAGCCGTCGGCGAGGACGCGGATCTCGTCCTCGATGACGTCCTGGTCGACGATCGTCGGGGGCATCTCGCCGGGCATCGTCCAGGGCTGCGCGGGCCACGGGTAGGCGGCGACCGCCTGGAGCCGGGCGCCACGCCGGGTGGCCTCGGCGAAGGCGAACTCGAGCGTGGCCTCGTCGGGGCCGTCCACCTTCAGGCCGACGACCACGCGTGATCCGGGGCCGCCCGGTGGCTCGCCGTGGACCTCGCGTCCGGGCCGGGGCACCACGACGACCGGGCATTCGGCGTCGCGGGCGGCGGCCATGCTGTTCGAGCCGAGCACCAGGCTGGCGAAGCCGCCGCGGCCCCGGGAGCCGAGCACCAGCAGCTGGGCGCCGGAGCCCAGCTCGGGCAGGACCGCGCCGACCGCTCCCACCAGGCCCACGTACTCCGTGTCCGGTCGGTCGGGGCGGCCCTCCAGATGGGTGCGGACCTGGTCGAGTACGGGATCGTCCTGCGGGTCCGCGGGCCCGGCGGCGAGCACCTCGGGCTGTACCCAGTGGGCGTACTGGCGTACGTGCGCCACGCGCAGGGGTGCCGCGCGCCGGCAAGCGGCGTCGACGGCCCACTCCAAAGCGCGCAAGCTGTCGTCCGAGCCGTCGACCGCCGCGACGACGGGCAGGGTGCTCATGGGGTCCTCACCTCCGGGAATCGACCGTCCCCTCCCGGGGGCCAGCCTGACTCAGGCGGTGGCTCCGGGAAGATGCCTCAGGTCGCGTGTCCGGAAATGCGGGCGGAACACCCCCGGATCGGCCGTCGGCTTCCGGCCGTCCGGAATGGGTCGCCCCGCCCTCAGGTGAGGTCGAACTCCCCTTCCCGCGCTCCCGACACGAACGCGCCCCACTCGGCGGGTGTGAAGATCAGCGAAGGGCTCTCCGGGCGGGCACTGTTCCGCATGGCGATGAAGCCTTCCACGAAAGCGATCTGGACATCCCCCCGCCCTTGGCTGCTGGACTGCCACTGTGCGTTGGTGAGGTCCAGCTCCGGCTTGTCCCAGCCCGTGAGCGGGCGCTGCTGGGTGGTGGTCTCGGCCACGTCCGTGCTCCTCCCGATTCGTCGTCCGCGGCCAGCCTAGCGATCGTGTCCCACAGCCAACAGGGCACGTGAGGCGGACCTTTCAGGAGTCCGGGGGACGGTCGCCCACCAGCCACATGGAGAAGAACTGCGATCCGCCGCCGTAGGCGTGTCCGAGGACCCTGCGAGCCCCGTCCACCTGGTGTTCTCCGGCCTGCCCGCGCACCTGGAGGGCGGCCTCCGCGAAGCGGATCATGCCGGAGGCGCCGATGGGGTTGGTGGACAGCACACCGCCCGACATGTTGACGGGCAGGTCCCCGTCCAGTTCGGTCACGCCCGCCTCCGTGAGTTTCCAGCCCTCGCCCTCGCCGGCGAAACCGAGGTTCTCCAGCCACATGGGCTCGTACCAGGAGAACGGCACGTAGATCTCGGCGCCGTCGATCTCGCGGCGGGGGTCGGTGATCCCGGCCTGCCGGTAGACGTCGGCGGCGCAGTCCTGCCCGGCCTGCGGGGAGACGAAGTCCTTGCCGGCGAAGAGGGTCGGTTCGCTGCGCATCGCGCCGCCGAGCATCCAGGCGGGCGGGTGCGGGGCGCGGGCGGCTCCGGCGCGGTCGGTGAGGATCATGGCGCAGGCGCCGTCGGAGGAGGGGCAGGTCTCCGAGTAGCGGATCGGGTCCCACAGCATGGGCGAGGCCATGACCTTGTCGAGGGTGATGTCGTGTTCGTGCAGGTGGGCGTAGGGGTTCTTGAGGGCGTTGCGGCGGTCCTTGTAGGCGACGAGGGCGCCGATCGTCTCGGGGGCTCCGCTGCGGCGCATGTAGGCGCGGATGTGCGGGGCGAAGAATCCGCCGGCCCCGGCGAGCAGGGGCTGCTGGAAGGGGATCGGCAGGGACAGCCCCCACATGGCGTTGGACTCGGACTGCTTTTCGAAGGCGAGGGTGAGAACCGTGGCGTGGACGCGGGCCGCGACGAGGTTCGCCGCGACGAGCGCGGTGGAGCCGCCGACCGAGCCGGCGGTGTGCACGCGGAGCATGGGTTTGCCGACGGCGCCGAGGGCGTCGGCGAGGTAGAGCTCCGGCATCATGACGCCCTCGAAGAAGTCGGGGGCCTTGCCGATCACGACGGCGTCGATGTCGGCCCAGGTCAGTTCGGCGTCCCGGAGCGCTCGCCGGGCGGCTTCCCTGACCAGTCCGGCGAGGGAGACGTCCCGGCGTGCGGCGACGTGCCTGGTCTGGCCGATGCCGACGACGGCCACGGGCTCCTTGCTCATCGGGGTTCCCCTTCGAGTACGGCGACCAGGTTCTGCTGGAGGCAGGGGCCGGAGGTGGCGTGGGCGAGGGCGCGGTCGCAGGCGCCGCGGTGGATGCGGGCGGCGGCCTCGCCGATGCGGATCAGGCCGGTGGCCATGATCGGGTTGGCGGCGAGGGCACCGCCGGAGGGATTCACGTCCACGTCCTCGCCCAGCCGGAGGGCCTTGCGCAGGACGATCTCCTGCGCGGTGAAGGGCGCGTGCAGTTCGGCGGTGTCGACGGGACGTTCGAAGGCTCCGGCGCGTTCGGCTGCAAGACGGGTGGAGGGCGAGTCGGTGAGGTCGCGCACGCCGAGGCCATGGGCCTCGATGCGGTGGTCGATGCCGCGGATCCAGGCGGGGCGGGCGCACAGGGCACGGGCCCGGTCCCCCGCCGCGAGGATCACGGCGGCGGCGCCGTCGCCGATGGGCGGGCAGTCGCCGGTGCGCAGGGGCTGTACGAGGTGGTCGCCCTGGGGCACCGGGCCGCGCAGTTGCGCGTGGGGGTTGGTGGTGGCCGCCGCGCGGTTGCGGGAGGCGACGGCTGCGAGGGCGGGCTCGTCGGTGTCGCCGGCGTCGATGAGGGCCTGCGCCTGGAGGGCGGCGAGTGCCACGGAGTCGGGCCAGAGCGGCGCCACGTAGTAGGGGTCGAGCTGGCGGGTCAGGACGTCGCGGACGGAGCCGGGCGAGGACTTGCCGTACGCGTAGACCAGGGCGGTGTCGGCGTCCCCGGTGAGGAGTTTCGTCCAGGCCTCGTACAGGGCCCAGGCGCCGTCCATCTCGACGTGCGACTCGGAGATCGGGGGCCAGGCGCCGACGCCGTCGAGGGCGAGGGTGAAGGAGAAGGCGCGGCCGGCGAGGTAGTCGCTGGAACCCGAGCAGGTGAAGCCGATGTCGGCGGTCTTCAGGCCGGTGGCGTCCAGGACCTCGTGCAGCACCGGCATCAGCATCTCCACCTCGGAGAGCTCGTCGCTGGTGCGCCGGTGGACGGTCTGGGCGAAGGCGACGACGGCGATCTCGCGGTCCTGCGGTGCGCTCGTCACAGCAGCTCCTTGTAGGTGTCGTAGTCCGCGTCGGGTTCGCCGGTGGGCCGGTAGTGGTCGGGGTAGCGGGCGCCGTCGGTCCACACGGGCTCGACGCGCAGGCCCATGCGGACCTCGTCGTAGGGGATGCCGCCGATCCGGCCGTGCAGCGCCAGGCCGGCGCCGTCGAGGGCGATGTGGGCGTAGACGTACGGCACCTCGATGTCGAGATTCGCCGTATGCGCGGCCTTGATGTTGACGATGCAGAACGTCGTCACGGTGCCGCGCGGACCCACCTCGACCTGTTCGGAGGTCGCCACCCCGCAGGTGGGGCACGCGCCCCTCGGCGGGACGTACACCTTGCGGCAGGACGGACAGCGTTCACCCACGGTGCGCCGGCCGGAGAGGGCGTTGATGTAGGCGGTCTGGGCGCGGCCGGGCGAGTAGGTGTAGTCGAGGCGGGCGGCGGCGACGATGCCGGTGACGGGGTCCTCGAACTCGCCGGTGTGGCCCGCCGGTTCGGCCCGGTGGCCGTCGTGGGGCTCGAAGCAGGCGATGTCGGTGATGGCGCCGGTGCGTTCGCCGGCCCAGCGGATGCGGACCGGCATGCCGGTGTGGACGGCGGCGGGGCCGGGGGCGTCGAGGGCGTGCAGGAGAGCGGTGTCGGCGCCGTCGAGGCGGACCAGGACCCAGGCGAAGGGGGTGGTGAGGGGCTGGCCGCGGCGGGGAGCGGGGTTCCAGGCCCAGGTGGTGACCGTGCCGGTCGGGGCGACTTCGACCAGGTCGTGGAGTTCCTCGGCGGTGACGGGGTCGTACTCGACGGGCGGGACGAGGGTGCGGCCGTCGCGCGTCTTGACTCCGAGGATCACCCGTTCCCGCAGGCCGGTCAGGAAGGCGCTCTGGACCGGGCCGAGGGAGCGGGTGAAGGGAAACTCGACGACGAGCGGCGCCTTGAGAACTGCGGACATCGAGGGCCTGCCTCCTTCGTGATCGGCGTGCACGGGGCGCCCCTGAAGGGCGCGGGGAACTGTGCGCTCGGCCACCGACGACCCGCGGCTCGACAACCGGCCACCTCCGGCACAGCGCTACGCGCGCTTGTAGAGGGGTGGTCGCTTCTCGGCGAAGGCCCGGGCGCCTTCCTTGGCGTCGGCGGTGTCGAAGACGGGCCAGCCCCGGGTGAGTTCGGCGGCGAGGCCGTCGGACTCGGTCATCTCGGCGGTCTCGTAGACCGAGGCCTTGACGGCCTCCACGGCCAGTGGCCCGCAGGCATTGATCTGCTCGGCGATCTCCAGCGCCTTGTCCCGTGCGGTGCCGTCGGGGACGACGTGGCCGACCAGGCCGATGGCGGCGGCCTCGCGGGCGCTGTAGGGGCGGCCGGTGAGGAGCATCTCCAGGGCGTGGGTGCGCGGGATCTGGCGTGGCAGGCGGACGGTGGAGCCGCCGATGGGGAACAGGCCGCGCTTCACCTCGAACAGGCCGAAGGTCGCGGACTCCGCTGCCACGCGGATGTCGGTGCCCTGGAGCATCTCGGTGCCGCCCGCCACGCAGTACCCCTCGACGGCGGCGATCACCGGCTTGCGCGGGCGGTGGTGGCGCAGCATGGCCTTCCAGTGCAGGTCGGGGTCGGCCTTGAGCCGGTCGCGGTACTCCTCACCGGCCATGCCGTTGCCGGCGAGGGCCTTGAGGTCCATGCCGGAGCAGAACGAGCCGCCCGCGCCGGTGAGGACGACCGAGCGGACGGAGTCGTCCGCGTCGGCCTCCAGCCATCCGTCGTGGAGGCCGACGAGCATCGGCAGTGAGAGCGCGTTCCTGGCTTCCGGCCGGTTGAGTGTGAGCACCAGTGTGGCGCCTTCGCGCTGCACGGTGAGGTGTTCCGTCCCACCCATGGCGAACTCCCCTCTCATGGAACGAGAACAGGTTGCAGTAGGGCGGGTGGCACTTCAAGGGTTTTCTGACAGTCAGTCAGATTCTTTCGCGCGAGCCCTTCACAGTTGGACCGCCCTTTGCTCTGATGACGGGCGAACCGTCCGATACCAGGCATGCCCGGGGTCAGGAGGAGCGGTGGAGTACAACCTTGCCGACCTGTTCGAGTCGGTCGTCGACGTCGTTCCCGGCCATGAGGCGCTGGTGTACGCCGACCTCCCGGGCACGGGCGCGGAGCGCCGCCTGACGTACGCGGAGCTCGACGCGGCGGCCGACCGCGTCGGCCACCATCTGCTCGGCAGCGGGATACGCCCCGGTGAGCATCTCGGGCTCCACCTCTACAACGGCGTGGAGTACCTGCAGACGGTGCTGGGCTGCCTCAAGGCGCGGATCGTCCCCGTCAACGTCAACTACCGCTATGTCGAAGAGGAGTTGGTGTACCTCTACCGGGACGCGGACCTGGCGGCGCTGGTCTTCGACGCGGAGTTCACCGACCGGGTGGCGGCGGCGCGCCCCCGGGCGGAGAAGCTGCGGCACCTGATCCGGGTGGGGGCTCCCGCGCCGGGGGCGGCGGAGCTCGTCTGTGTGGAGTTCGCACAGGTGGAGGCCCTGGGTGCGCCCGGGCGGGGTTTCCCGGCCCGCTCGCCCGACGACCAGTTCATCATCTACACCGGGGGCACGACCGGCATGCCCAAGGGGGTGATGTGGCGGCAGGAGGACCTGTTCTTCGCGGGCCTCGGCGGCGGCGCCCCGACCGGTGAGCCGGTGAAGAAGCCGGAGGAGCTGGCGGAGCGGGTCGCGGCCGGCGGTGCGGGGATCACGTTCTTCCCGACGGCTCCGCTGATGCACGGCACCTCCACCCTCACGGCGTTCATCGGCTTCAACTTCGGGCAGCGGGTGGTGATCCATCGCAAGTTCGTGCCCGAGGAGGTGCTGCGGACCGTGGAGAAGGAGCGGGTCAGCAGCATCTCGCTGGTGGGCGACGCGATGCTGCGGCCGCTGATCGACGCTCTGAGCGGACCGCTGCGGCACATCGACCGCTCGTCGCTGTTCAGCGTGTCCTCGTCCGGCGCGATCCTGTCGGACACGGTGCGCAGGCAGTTCCAGGAGCTGGTGCCGAACGCCATGCTGCTGAACAACTTCGGCTCCTCGGAATCGGGCTTCAACGGGACGGCGACCGAGGACTCCGGCCCCGAGCGCGGCTTCCGGGTGCGGGTCAACGCCCGCACCCAGGTGGTCGACCCGGCCACCCGCGAGCCGGTGGCGGCCGGCGAGGTGGGGCGCGTCGCCCAGTGCGGACACGTGCCGCTGGGCTACTACAACGACCCCGCCAAGACCGCCGCCACCTTCTTCGAGAAGGACGGCGAGCGCTGGGTACTGCTCGGCGACATGGCCACCGTCGACGAGGAGGGCGTGGTCACGGTCCTCGGCCGTGGCTCGCAGTGCATCAACACCGGCGGCGAGAAGGTGTACCCGGAAGAGGTCGAACAGGCCCTCAAATCCCACCCGGACGTCTACGACGCGCTGGTGGCCGGGGTGCCGGACGCCCGGTGGGGCCACCATGTGGCGGCCGTGGTGCAACTGCGCGCGGGCGCGGCGCCGCCCTCGCTCCAGGACATCCAGACCCACTGCCGTGACCGGCTCGCCGGCTACAAGATCCCGCGCCGGCTGGTGATCACCGCGTCGATCCGGCGGTCGCCGAGCGGAAAGGCGGACTACCGGTGGGCGCGCGAGGTGGCGGCGACGGCGGACGGGTGAATCTCCGGCCGGGCCGTTGAACCTAAGGTGACGTGCGGACGTACTGGTGGTGGCGGGCTCGCTCACCCGAGCTCCGTTCGCCATGCCAGCAGGACCGCACGGAAGGAACCACCGGGTGTCGCTCTTCACTCGCTCCCGTCAGCTTTCGGACGACACGGCCGAGGGCGGGGCGAAATCCGATGGAGACAGCGGCACGGCGGATCCGGTGGACAGCACCGCTACCGACGACGCCCCTGAGATCGCCGCCCCGGCACAGCAGCCCCCGGCGACCAAGCCCGGCTGGTTCGGCTGGCGGCGTCGCCACCCCCGTACGGCACGCGGCGTCTCCGTCGGTACGACCGTGCTGGCCGGTGCCCTGGTGCTGTTCGCGCTGCTCGTGCCGAACCGGATCGAGCGCATCGAGTTCATGTCGTTCGTGCGCATCCCCGCCGAGGGCGTGCTGCTCGCCGGGCTGCTGCTCGCGCTGCCGCCGAAGCCCCGGCGCATCACGGCGGTCGTCACGGGCATGTTCCTGGGCCTGGTCACGGTGCTCAAGTTCGTCGACATGGGCTTCTACCAGATCCTGGCCCGGCCCTTCGATCTGGTCCTGGACTGGATCCTGATCGAGAACGGCACGGACTTCCTGAAGGAGACGTTCGGCCGCACCGGCCAGGTCCTGGCCGTGACCGGCGTGATCGTCCTGTTCGTCGCGCTGCTCGTTCTCACGACGCTCGCGGTGGTGCGGCTGACGAACCTGATGGTCCGGCACCGGCCCGTCGCCGGCCGTACGGTCCTGATCCTCGGCACGGCGTGGATCACCTGCATGACCCTGGGCGTGCAGATCGGTACCGTGCCGGTCGCCACCAAGGGCAACGCCGAGTTCCTGGGCAACCGGGTGGAGCAGGTGCGTGCGGGGCTCGCGGACGCCCGGGTCTTCGAGAAGCAGGCCTCGAAGGACGCCTTCGCGAAGACACCGCCCGACCAGCTGCTCACGGGGCTGCGCGGCAAGGACGTCCTGTTCACCTTCATCGAGAGCTACGGCAGGGTGGCGATCGACGACCCGGCGATGGCGCAGCAGACCGACGCCGTACTCAAGGAAGGCACCGGCAGGCTCAAGGCGGCCGGGTTCGAGTCGCGCAGCGGCTGGCTGGAGTCGCCGGTGACGGGCGCGGGCAGCTGGCTCGCCCACTCGACGTTCCTGTCCGGGCTGTGGATCAAGAACCAGCAGCGGTACCGCAATCTGACCACGAGCGATCGCATGACGCTGACGAACTACTTCGGCAAGACCGGGGCCTGGCGGACCGTCGGCGTCGTGCCGGGGGTGCGGCGGGCCTGGCCGGAGGGCAAGTACTTCGGCCTGGACCACATCTACGACTCCGAGCACCTCGGCTACCACGGCCCGTACTTCAGCTGGACGCCCGTGCCCGACCAGTTCAGCATGGAGGCCTTCGAGCGGCTGGAGCACGGCAAGAAGAACCGTGACCCGATCATGGCCGAAATCATCCTGGCCTCCAGCCACAACCCCTGGTCCCCCATCGCCCACATGATCGACTGGGAGGACCTCGGCGACGGCTCGGTGTTCCACCGGATCAAGAAGGAAGGCACCAACCCCACCGAGGTCTGGAAGGACCCGGAGAAGGTGCGCGCGGAGTACCGCAAGGCCATCGAGTACTCGATCCGCAGCCTCACCGAGTGGGTCGAGCGCTACGGCGACGACGACACGGTGCTGGTCTTCCTCGGTGACCACCAGCCGGTGCCGACCGTCACCGCCGGGGACACCGGCAAGGACGTGCCGGTGACGATCGTCGCCCACGACAAGAAGGTCCTGGACCGGGTCGCCGACTGGGGCTGGACGGACGGCCTCAAGCCGGCCGAGGACGCGCCCCGGTGGGGCATGGACAAGTTCCGCGACCGCTTCATGACGGCGTACGGGCCGCAGGGCTGAGGAACTCCGCCACGGCCGCGAGGAACTCCTCCGGGCGGGTCTCGTGCACGAGATGCCCCGCGTCGAGGGTGATGTGCCGGGCGTCGGGGAGCAGTTCGGCGAACGCGGCGATCTGCTCCTGCGGGATCGGGCTGCTCGGCCCGCCACCGATCAGCAGCGTGGGCATGGTGATCCGGCCCATGTGGTCCCACCACAGGGGATTCGGTGCGTTGCGCTGTTCGTCGGTGGCGAGGATCATCGCCCAGTCGTACGGAGTCTCCCCGCCGGGCCGTTCGGCGGGTGGGCGCGGCGGGTCCAGCGGGAAGGGCGCGGGCACGTCCTCCAGGACGAGCCGGCGCACGAGCCCCGGGCTGCGCTGGGCGAGCAGGTAGGCGACGGCGCCGCCGAGCGAGTGGCCCACGATGTCGGCGCGGTCGATGCCGAGCACGCCGAGGAGGGCGTGGATGTCGTCGCGCATGGTCTCGTACGCGTATCCGCCGGGCCGGTCGCTCCGGCCGTGTCCGCGCAGATCGGGGGCGTACACACGGCGGGGTCCGGTGGGCCCGGTGGCCAGAGCCGGGGCGATCGGAGCCCAGTCGGCGCCGTCGGCCCCACGGGCGTGCAGCAGCACGAGGGGCTCCGCGTCCGCCGGCCCCCAGACGCGGTAGGCCTGCGTGATGCCGTTCGCCTGCGCGGTGCGGGGTGTTGAGTCCATGCCGGGCACGGTAGGCGAAGAGTGCCCGGGAGCCGGGTCCGCTCTGCCGACGGCAGAGGCGCCGGCGTCCGTGGTCAGGAGAAGAAGGCGGCCACCCGCCGCGTGAACGCTTGCGGGTCGTCGAGCCACGGGTAGTGCCCCGCTCCCGGCTGCACCGCGAACTCGGCCTCCGGGAAGGCGTCCGCGGCACGCCGGGCGAGTGAGGGATCCGGACCGCCGTCGACCTCACCGGCCAGGACGAGCGCGGGAGTTCTCACCCGGGCCAGCGCACTCCGCGTCGCGGCAGGGTCGTAGGCGCCGTCACCGCCGTAGACCTCCGCCGCCTCGTCGTTGGTCTCGCTCTCCTCGCGGTCGGCGTGAGCCCGGGCGGTGTCGTCCCAGCGCCCGTGGAAGAACGGGACAAACACCGGATCGAACTCACCGGTGCCGTCCAGCCAGGCCTCGAACGCCGGGAACGCGTCCGGGAACCAGGGTTCCGACGCCCGCAGTCGTGCTGCCGCAAGCCGGTCCGCGGCCGTGGCCGGCAGCCCCAGTGCCCACGGGATGGCGGTGACCAGGGCCAGCCGTCCCAGCCGCTCCGGATGACGGGCCGCGTACAGCATGGCCAGACTGCCGCCCGCAGAGTGCGCGAGCAGGTCCATCCGCTCCAGTCCCAGATGGCTCCGCAGCGCCTCGACGTCGTCCACGAGCCGGTCACAGCGGTACGTCCCCGGATCCGCCGGTTTCTCGGACTCCCCCGTGCCGCGCAGGTCGAGGAGTACCAACTGCCGGTGGGCGTCCAGTCCGCCCAGGTCTCCCAGGTAGGCGGAGGCCCGCATGGGCCCGCCGGGCAGCACGACGAGCGGCTCGCCCGCACCGCGCAGGTGGTAGGCCAGTCGGGTCCCGTCCGGGGCACTGAAGATCGGCATGCCGTCGATCCTCGCGTCCGGGGCCGGTCCGGCACAACCCGGTTCTCCGGGCCGTGGGCGCTACCCGTTCCCGAGGTCATTCCGCAGTTCCCGCTTGAGGATCTTCCCGCTGGCGTTGCGCGGGAGTTCGTCCACGAACACCACACGTTTCGGGGCCTTGAAGGGGGCGAGTCGTTCGCGGACGTGGTCGATCAGTTCCGTCTCCGAGACCTCGCCGCGCGGGACGACCACGGCTGTCACCGCCTCGATCCAGCGCTCGTCCGGCAGGCCCACCACCGCGGCCTCGGCGACGCCGGGGTGGGTGTACAGGGCGTCCTCGACCTGGCGTGAGGCGATGACGACACCGCCGGAGTTGATGACGTCCTTGACCCGGTCGACGATCGTGAAGTAGCCGTGCGCGTCGCGTACCGCGAGGTCGCCGGAGCGGAACCAGCCGTCGCGGAAGGCCTCGGCGGTCTCCTCGGGCTTGTCCCAGTAGCCGTCGCACAGTTGGGGGGATCGGTAGACGATCTCGCCGGGGGTGCCGTCGGGGACGTCGTTGCCGTGCTCGTCGACCACGCGGGCGTCGACGAACAGGACGGGCCGGCCACAGGAGTCCAGGCGGCCCTTGTGTTCGCCGGGTGCGAGAACCGTGGCCAGCGGGCCGATCTCGCTCTGCCCGAAGCAGTTGTAGAAGGCCAGGCCGGGCAGGCGCTCCCGCAGCCGTTCGAGCACCGGGACCGGCATGATCGACGCGCCGTAGTACGCCTTGCGCAGGCCACTCAGGTCGCGGGTGGCGAAGTCGGGGCGGTTGGACAGGGCGATCCAGACGGTGGGCGGCGCGAAGAGGCTGTCCGCGCGGCCCGCCTCGATCAGGTCGAAGAGCCGGTCGCCGTCGGGTGCGTCGAGGATGATGTTCGTCGCGCCGACGGCGAGGTAGGGCAGCAGGAAGACGTGCATCTGCGCCGAGTGGTACAGCGGCAGGGAGTGCGCGGGGCGGTCGCCCGCACTCAGGTCGAGGGCGGTGATCGCGCTCAGGTACTCGTGCACCAGGGCCCGGTGCGTCATCATCGCGCCCTTGGGCAGGGCGGTCGTCCCGGACGTGTACAGCAGTTGCACCAGGTCCTCGCTACGCGGCTCGGGGCCGTCGTACGCGGGCGCCTGCGGCAGCCGTGCGAGCAGCGAGTCGTCCGCGTCACGCAGCGGCAGCGTCCTCACGCCGTCCGGAAGCCGCGCGGCCAGGTCCGGGTCGCTGAGGATCTGGGCGCTGCCGGACTGGCCGACGATGTAGGCGAGGTCGTCGCCGGTGAGGTTCTGGTTGACGGGTACGTGCACCAGCCCCGCGCGGGCGCAGGCGAGGAAGGCGATCAGGTAGGCGTCGGAGTTGTGGCCGTAGGCGCCGACCCGGTCCCCGCGGGTCAGCCCCTGGTCGAGGAGGACGCTCGCCGCGCGGGAGACGGCGGTGTCGAGTTCGTCGTACGTCCAGGTCCGTTCGGCGTACTCCACCGCGACGCGCGCCGGTGTGCGCCGGGCGCTGCGCCGCAGGACTCCGTCGACCGTGCTGCCGTGTCCGGGCGTCGTCATGACACATGATCCTCGGTTCACCGCCCGGAGAGGTCAAGGACCTCGGGCAGGGCGAGAGCCGGGACCGTCCGGAGGGCGAGCGGAGGCCGGCCAAAGGACGACGCCGGCCTTCCCGCTACCAAAGCCGCGGTCGCCGCCTCACACCGGTCGGGTCCGGCCCTCCCAGTACGGCTCCCGCAGCCGCCGCTTGTACAGCTTGCCGTTGGGGTCGCGGGGCATCTCCGCGATGAAGTCGACCGACCTGGGCCGCT
This sequence comes from Streptomyces sp. WAC04114, assembly GCF_019733245.1. NCBI lineage: Bacteria > Bacillati > Actinomycetota > Actinomycetes > Kitasatosporales > Streptomycetaceae > Streptomyces > Streptomyces sp. WAC04114. Next base: position 4,567 of record NZ_JAIGQA010000139.1, on the reverse strand, counting down.
TGTACCCGGCGAGCCGGTGGGCGCAGTGGTCGAGGAGGTCGGCCGCGAGGGCGGATCCGGGCCGGTGTCCGGGGGCCGGTTCCACGACCGCCTTGACCTCCTCGCCCCAGTCGTCGTGCGGGATGCCGAAGACGGCGGCGTCGGCGACGGCCGGGTGGGCGAGCAGGGCCGACTCGATCTCGGCCGGGTAGATGTTGACCCCGCCGGAGATGATCAGGTCGATCTTGCGGTCGCGCAGGAAGAGGTAGCCGTCCTCGTCGAGGTGTCCGAGGTCGCCGACGGTGAAGAAGTCTCCGATGCGGTTCCCCCGGGTCTTGGCCTCGTCCTTGTGGTAGGAGAAGCCGCCGGTGTTCATCTTCATGTAGACGGTGCCGAGTTCACCGGGCGGCAGCCGGTTGCCGTCGTCGTCGAAGATCGCGAGTTCGCTGATGGGCCAGGCCTTGCCGACGGTGCCGGGCTTCTTCAGCCAGTCCTCGGCGGTGGCGAAGGCGCCGCCGCCCTCGCTGGCCGCGTAGTACTCCTCCACACAGGGCCCCCACCAGTCGAGCATGGCCCGCTTCACATGGTCGGGGCAGGGCGCGGCCCCGTGGATGGCGTGCCGCATGGAGGAGACGTCGTAGCGGTCCTTCACCTCGCCGGGCAGGGCCAGCAGGCGGTGGAACTGGGTGGGGACCATGTGGGTGTGGGTGCAGCCGTGGGTGTCGATGAGGCGGAGCATCTCCTGGGGCGTCCACTTGTCCATCAGGACCAGCCGGTGGCCGATGTGCAGGGAGGCGCCGGCGAACTGCAGGACGGCCGTGTGGTAGAGCGGCGAGCACACCAGGTGCACGTTGTCGTCGAAGGGCCGGATGCCGAAGATGCCGAGGAAGCCGCCGAGGTAGGCCTCCTCCGGCGGTTTGCCGGGCAGCGGGCGGCGGATGCCGCGGGGGCGGCCGGTGGTGCCCGAGGTGTAGTTCATGACCCAGCCGAGGGTGCGGTCCGCGGGCGCCGACTCGGGCCGGCCGTCGAGGAGTTCGGCGTACGGGCGGAAGCCCTCGACCGTGCCCACGGCGTACCGGTGGGTGCCCGGCAGACCGGCCTCGTCGGCGGCGGCGCGGGCCGCGTCGGCGAAGCGCTCGTGGGCGAGGAGCACCTTGGCGCCGGAATCGGAGACGATCCAGGCGATCTCCGGTCCGACCAGGTGGTGGTTGACGGGGACGAGGTAGAACCCGGCCTGGCTGGCGGCCAGATAGGCGGTGAGGAACTCGACGCCGTTGGGCAGGACCACGGCGAAGGTGTCGCCGCGTCGCAGCCCGGCGTCGCGCAGGCCGTGCACGAGCCGGTTGGCGGCGGTGTGCAGGCGTCCGGCGGTCCACTCCTCGCCGTCGGGTGCGACGAGCACCTTCCGGTCGGGGTGCTGTGCGGCCTGGGCCCAGAAGCCCACGGGGGGTGTGCTCACGACGGTCCGCTCCTTCCGGCGATGCGGTTGACGCGGTCCACGGCCTGCTCGAAGCCGCGGGTGAGGTCGTCGAAGACGGCCTGGACGCTGCGTTCGCTGTTCATCCGGCCGACGATCTGCCCGACCGGGGTGCCGAGCAGCGGGTCGACCTCGTACTTCTGAATGCGTGAGACGGCCTCGGCGACCAGCAGCCCTTGCAGGGGCATGGGCAGGGTGCCCGGCCCGGCCGGGTCGTCCCAGGCGTCGGTCCACTCGGTGCGCAACTGGCGTGCCGGTTTGCCGGTCAGGGCGCGGGAGCGGACGGTGTCGCCGGAGCCGGCCGCGAGGAGTTTGCGGGTCAGGGCGGGCGAGTGGAGGTCGGCTTCCGTGGTGGTCAGCCACAGGGAGCCGAGCCACACGCCTTGGGCGCCGAGGGTGAGTGCGGCGGCCACCTGCTGTCCGCTGCCGATGCCGCCGGCGGCCAGGACGGGCATCGGGGCGACGGCGTCGACGACCTCGGGGGTGAGCACCATGGAGGCGATCTCGCCGGTGTGGCCGCCCGCCTCGTAGCCCTGCGCCACGACGATGTCGATTCCGGCGTCCCGGTGCTTGCGGGCGTGCCGGGCGCTGCCCGCGAGTGCGGCGACGAGGACCTCCCGGTCGTGGGCGCGGGCGATGACGTCGGCGGGCGGGGAGCCGAGGGCGTTGGCCAGGAGCCGGATCGGGTAGTCGAAGGCGACGTCGAGCTGGCTGCGGGCGACCTGCTCCATCCAGCCGGTGATGCGCCAGCCAGCGGCCTCGCCCTCGGCGAGTTCGGGCACGCCGTACTTGGCGAGGGTGTCCCGGACGAACTGCCGGTGCCCTTCGGGGATCATCGCCTCGACATCGGCTTCCGTCACGCCCTCGACCTTCTTCGCCGGCATGACGACGTCCAGGCCGTAGGGCCTGCCGTCGACGTGTGCCTCGATCCAGTCCAGGTCGCGTGTGAGCTCGTCGGGGTCGGTGTAGCGGACCGCGCCGAGCACGCCGAAGCCGCCGGCCCGGCTGATGGCCGCGGCGACGGCCGGGAACGGCGTGAAGCCGAAGACGGCGTGCTCGATTCCCAGTGTCTGGCTCAGCTCCGTCTGCATGGGCGCAGGATGCCGGAGTCCCCCGGAGGACGGAAGGGGTTTTCTGATGCTTCGTCAGATTCAGAACCCGGTGGGTTGCCGCGCGCGGTCTATGGGCGGAGGCGGGCGGCGGACATACTTCATGGGACAGGCGAGTCGGCAGAGGCGAAGGGGTACGCGGTGACCGACAGAGCGGCGAGCGACCTGACCCGGCGTCAACTGGGCAGAGCGGGACTGGCCCTGGGCGGTGCGCTCGCACTCGCCCCGTTGCCCGCCGGGCCCGCCGGGGCGTCCCCGGCGACGACCGGCCACCACCCCACCCTGCGGCACGGTTCCGCCGCACGCGCCGGTCTGCTCTCCTCCCACCTGCGCCGGCTCGTCACCGATGCGGAGGCGTTCCTCGTCCCCTCCCCCAAGCACCCCTGGTACGCGGGCGCCGTCCTGCTCGCCGGACGCGGCGGCACGGTCGCCCTGCACCGGCCCATCGGCATGGCGGTGCGCTACCGGGCCTACGACGAGAAGACCGACACCGGCGTCGAGTTCCCGCCCGGCGAGCAGATCCCGATGGCCGAGGACACCGTGTTCGACCTGGCATCGGTGTCGAAGCTGTTCACCTCGATCCTCGCCGTGCAGCAGATCGAGCGGGGCGCACTGAAGCTGGAGGCGAAGGTCGCCTCGTACCTGCCGGACTTCTCCCGCGCGGGCAAGCAGGACATCACGATCCGTCAGCTCCTCACCCACACCTCGGGATTCCGCGCCTGGATCCCGCTGTACAGCGCGCCGAGTCACGAGGAGAAGCTCCAGCTCATCTGGAACGAGAAGCCCGTCAGCGCGCCCGGCACGGCCTATCTGTACTCGGACCTGAACCTCATCTCGCTCCAGCTCGTGCTGGAACGCGTCACGGGCCGGGCCCTGGACGTCCTGCTCCGGGACGAGATCACCGCGCCGCTCGGCCTGCGCCGCACCCGCTACAACCCGCCCGCGTCCTGGCGGCCGAAGATCGCGGCCACGGAGGACGCGCGGGCCCCGTGGTCCGGCCTGGAGCGGGGCCTGGTGTGGGGCGAGGTGCACGACGAGAACGCGTTCAGCCTGGGCGGCGTCGCGGGTCACGCGGGCGTGTTCTCCGACGCGTGGGACCTGGCGGTCCTCGGCCGTGCGCTGCTCAACGGCGGTGTCTACGGGCGGGAGCGGATCCTGACGCCGGAGTCGGTGGAGCTGATGTTCACCGACTTCAACACCGCCTTCCCCGGGGACGAGCACGGCCTCGGTTTCGAGCTCTACCAGCACTGGTACATGGGCGCGATGGCCACACCCCGCACCGCCGGGCACACCGGCTTCACGGGCACCTCGCTGGTGCTCGACCCGACGACGGACTCGTTCCTGGTCGTCCTCGGCAACTCGGTCCACCCGGTGCGCAGTTGGCGGTCCGGGTCGGCGCCCAGGGTGGCCGCGGCGAACAACATGGCACGGGCCGCGCCGGTCCGGCCGGCGCGGGGACGCACGGCCTGGTTCTCCGGGATGGCGGTCAACACCACGGCGGCCCTCTCGCTCCCCGCCCTGGACACGTCCGCCGGCCGGGCCCGGCTGCGCTGCGCCCTGTGGTGGGACACCGAGCCCAAGGCTGACGCCCTGGTCCTGGAGGCCACGACCGACGGCGGCACGACCTGGCAGCCGGTGCCCTTCACGACGTCCCGCCGCGGCCAGGACCCCGAGCAGCACCCGTCGGGCTCCGTCACCGGCTGGTCCGGCCGCGTCTGGCACCGGCTCACCGCCGACCTCCCGGCCGCGCGGGAGCTCGCCCTGCGCTGGCGCTACGCGACGGACCGGCTCTACGTCGGACGCGGATGCTACGTGGACGGACTGCGCGTGGAGGCGGCCGGGGGCGTCCTGTTCGACGAGGCGCGCCCGGCGGACGCGGCGCTCCTCAAGGCAGTGGGGTGGACGCGGGAGGCCGACTGAGCGGTTCACCCGGGGGTGTTCTCCAGCACCGCCATGGCCGCGTTGTGTCCCGGAACCCCGCTGACCCCGCCCCCTCGCACCG
>NZ_JAIGQA010000138.1:0-22830 GCF_019733245.1 Streptomyces sp. WAC04114 | reverse complement strand
CGGTCCGGCAGGGCGCCCGCCCCCGCTACCTCCCCCCGAGCGCCTCACGCAGCGCGAAGTACGCAGGCTTGCGCCGCAGTTCCTCGTCCCACGGCAGGGCCGCGCCCTCGCCCGGGAAGAACGCCGGGATCCACGAGTACTTGTCGGTGTAGTCCCACAGGGTTACACCGACGCACCGCCGTACCGCCAGGCACGCCTCGGTGACGTCGGCGTACCACTCGGCCTGCTGCGCCAGCTTCTCCTCGGTCGCGGGCAGTTGCATCCGGATGTCGACCTCGGTGAGCGCGGTGTCGAGACCGAGCCGGGAGAAGCGGCGGAGGTTGTCCTCCAGGGTGGCCGGATAGCCGTACTGCAGGGCCAGATGGGCCTGGAGGCCGATGCCGTGCAACGGGACGCCCGCGGCCTTCAGCTCCTTGGCCAGCCGGTGGTAGGCGTCGCTCTTCGGGCCGACGGCCTCGATGTTGTAGTCGTTGAGGTAGAGCTTGACGCCCGGATCGGCCTGGTGTGCCCAGCGCAGGGCGTCGGCGATGTAGCCGGGCCCGAGCGTCTTGTAGAAGACCGACTCCCGGTAGGTTCCGTCCTCGTTGAACGCCTCGTTGACGACGTCCCAGGCGAACACCTTGCCCCGGTAGTGCCGTACCTCCGTCTGGATGTGCTTCTTCAGTACGGCCCTCAGCTCCGGGGCCGTCCACTCCCTGCTCGTGAGCCACTCAGGCAACTGGCTGTGCCAGACCAGGGTGTGGCCGCGCACCTTCTGCCGGTTGGCCCGGGCGAGGTTCACGATCTCGTCGCCCTGGGAGAAGTCGAACACGCCCTGCTGGGGCTCCGTCACGTACCACTTCATGCCGTTGCCGGGCGTGATCTGGTCGAACTCGCTGCCGAGCAGGGCCTTGTACGGTCCGTCCACGAGCTCGGGGTTGTCGGTGGCGCTGCCGAAGTAGCGGCCGTGCCGCTGGGCGAGGTCGGCGAGGGTGGGCTGCTGGTGCCCCGCCTGGGCGGGTGTGCCGGCGCCGATGCCGGCGGCGACCAGGAGCGCGGCGAGGGCGCCGGCGAGTCTGAGACGGGTGGTGCGCATGGTGCGACTCCTCACGACGGTGGGTGGGTAGAGCCGTACGTTCGCGGCGCGGGTCAGCCCTTGGTGGCGCCGGCGGTGAGGCCGCCGACGAGCTGACGCTCGGCGACCGAGTAGAAGGCGAGGGCGGGGACCATGGCCAGCACCAGGTAGGCGAAGACCTTGGCGTAGTCCGCGGAGTACTGCCCCTGGAACTGCTGGACGCCGATCGGCAGCGTCCACCACTGGGCGTCGGTGAACACCAGCAGCGGCAGGAAGAAGTTGTTCCAGCTGGTGACGACGGCCAACACGGAGACGGTGCCGAGCGCGGGCCGGGCCATGGGCAGCAGCACCCGCCAGAAGAAGCCCAACGAGCTGCACCCGTCGAGGGTGGCCGCCTCCTCCAGCTCGCCCGGGATCTGCCGGAAGAAGCCCCGCAGGATGATGATCGTCATCGGCAGTCCGAAGGCGGCCTGCGGAAGGATCACGCCGAGGGGGTTGTCCAGCAGGCCCAGGGAGCGCAGCAGCAGGAACAGCGGCAGGGCTGCCACCGCGAACGGGAACATCAGCCCCATCGTGAACAGCGTGAACAGCGCTTCCCGGCCCCGGAAGGCGAACCGGGCGAAGGAGAAGGCCGACAGGGCGGAGACCGCGACGACCAGGACGGTGGTGCCGATCGCGATCAGCGTGCTGTTGCCGATCAGCCGCCAGAAGTCCCCCGAGCCGAGGATCTGGGTGTAGTTGGAGGCCACCCACGACTCGGGCAGACCGACCGGGTTGCGGGAGAGCTCGTCGGTGGACTTGAAGCCGGAGAGCATGGCGTAGAGCAGGGGGACGGCCATGACCGCGCCGACGACGACCAGGACGAGGTGCAGGCTCCAGGCCCTCCCCCGCGCACGGGGCTTCTGACGGGCTGCCGTTCCCTTTCGGGTCTCCTGGCTGACTGTCACTTTCCGTCACCCCGCATGGTCGTGGTGGCCCCTTCCAGGTCGCGCCGGAGGACGAACCGCTGGTAGGCGAGGGCGAAGACGAGGCTGATGCCGAACATGACCACGCTGATCGCGCTGGCGTAGCCGACCTGGTAGCGCTTGAAGCCGTACTGGAACATGGTCACGGCCATGGTCTCGGAGTGGTGGTCGGGGCCGCCCGCGGTGGTCACCCACACCAGGTCGAAGAGCTGGATCGATCCGATGACCGCCAGGAACACACTGATGCGCAGGGTGGGCGCGAGCAGCGGCAGCGTGACGTTGCGGAACCGCTGCCAGGCACTCGCCCCGTCGATGAGCGCCGCCTCGGTCAGTTCCCGGGGGACGGCCTGGAGCCCGGCCAGGTACAGCATCATGTGGAAGCCGAAGTATTTCCAGGTCATGACCAGGAAGACGGTCGCCATGACGGTGGACGGATCCGCGAACCACTCCCCGCCCAGCCCCTCCAGACCGATCTTGCCGAGGACCTGGTCGGCGAAGCCGTCGTCCGGGGCGAAGATCATGCCGAAGAGGATTCCGGTGATGGCCTCGGACAGGACGTAGGGGGCGAAGAACAGCATCCGGTACACCGCCCGGCCGCGCATCCGCTGGTTGAGCAGGACCGCCATGGCGAGGGCGAACGGCAGCTGGATCGCGAGCGACAGCACCACCAGGACCAGGCAGCGCCACAGGTCGCCGAGGAAGACGTCGTCCTGGAAGAGCCGGGTGAAGTTCTCGCCGCCGATGTAGTCGGAGGGCATGCCGAAGCCGCCCCAGCGGAAGAACGCGGCGTACAGGGCGAACAGCATCGGCAGCAGCACGAGCCCCAGGAACAGCACCAGGGCCGGGAGTTGGAAGCCGGCCGCGGTGAGCCAGTGCAGCGTGCGGCGCCGGGCCCGCCCCGTGGGCCGGTCCGCGGCCGGGGGCGGGGAGCCGGCGCCGGGGCCGGTCCGTTTGTCCGGCAGGAACGTTGAGGTCATCGCCGGCTACTGCTCTTCCTTCGCGGTCTTCGTGATCGACTGGGCGACCTGCCCGGGCGACTTGGAACCGGCGATGAGCGCGGCCACGCTGTCGTTGACCTCCTGGCCGACGGCAGGCGCGTACGCCTGGTCGAGGTAGAGCTGGAAGCCGGTGGCCGCCTTCAGCTGCGCCTGTACGGCCTTGATGTTGGGGTCGGCGATGGCGCTCTCGGCCGCCGGGACCACGGGCAGCACCCCGGTCTTCTTGACCAGCTCCAGATCGGTGGCCTCGGACGCGAAGAACTTGAGGAAGTCGACGGCCTCCTGCGGGGCGCCCCGGCGCAGTGCGTGCCCGCCGCCTCCGCCGAACACCTCGGTGATGGCGCCCTTGCCGCCCTCGACCGCGGGGAACGGGAAGAAGCCGAGGTCCTTGCCGAGGCCCTTGCCCGCGTCGGCCTGGACCGTGGGCGCCCACTGCCCCATGAGCTCCATCGCCGCCTTGCCGTTGCCGACGGTGGCGGCCTGGCCGGTGGGGCTGGAGTAGGCGGCGCCGAGGAAGCCCTTCTGGAACGGCCGGAGGCCGACGAGCTCCTTCAGGTGGTCACCCGCCTCGACGAAGGGGGCGCCGGTGAAGTCCTTGTCGTCGTACGCCTTCTGCAGGGCCTCGGCGCCGGCGGTGCGCATCGCGAGGTAGGCCCAGTAGTACATGCCGGGCCACTTCTCCTTGCCGGCCAGGGCCAGCGGCGTGACCTCGGCGGCCTTCAGCTTGCGTACGGCGTCGAGGAAGTCGCCCCAGGTGGTCGGGGGCTCGGCGATGCCGGCCTTCTCGAAGAGCGCCTTGTTGTACCAGAAGCCGATCATGCCGATGTCGAACGGGATGCCGTAGGCCTGGTCGTCGATCAGATACGGCTCTTTGGCGACCGGCAGCAGGGCGTCGCCCCACGGCTTGGTCCGGTCCGTGAGGTTCTCGACGAGCCCGGCGTCGACCTGCTGCTTCAGCACGCCGCCGCCCCAGGTGTGGAAGATGTCGGGCAGCTTGCCGGAGGCGGTCAACGCCGTCATCTTCGACTTGTAGGCGTCGTTCTCCATCTGGACGATCTTTATCTTGACCTTGGGGTTCTGCGCCTCGTACTTCCGGGCGAGAGCGGCCCAGACGTCCTTGGCCGGCTGGGTGGTGGAAATGTTCCACCATTCGATCGTGGTCGTCCCCGACGACCCTCCGTCCGAGTCCCCGCCGCATGCGGTCAGTGCCGTCATCCCCAGACCGGCCGCGGCGGAGGCCGCCAGGAAGCCGCGGCGGGACAGTGCCGGGTCGCCCATCATGCGCTCCTCGAAAGTTTCGAACGAGATCCAGAAAGCTTCGTTGCTGCCGCACCCTAGAGACAGCGGCCAAAGGGTGGCAACCCCTTGTGCGAGGTCAATCTCTCTGTGGAGAAGGGACATGGCCTAGAGGCGAAACATTCGGATGAGTAGGCGAACGTTCCGAGACCGATACGGTCGCGATCACACAGAGTTTCCGCGCTCGGGCCGCGCATCTGCAGCGCTCATTGCGTCGATGAAGTCGCTCCAGCGGGTCTCATCTCGCGTTTTCACCGCTGCGGCCGCCCGGACCGCCAGTCTTGACGGAAGTTTGACGCGCTCAGCCCCCTCTTTCATGGGCCCCTGCATCACGCTCCGCTTACGCTGATCGGGCCGTCCAGTGATGGCCGAAACCATGCTGAGCCGCACATCGGGACGTCGATGGCCACCACCGAGCACCCGGCACCGGGCCGTCCGAAGCCCGCCCCACCTGGCCGGCTGCTGGAAGGCCTGTCCGACATGGGCAAGGGCGGTGGCCACACCGGGCCCCACGCCCGGCCGGAGCCCCCGCACCGGGGCAGCGCTGGTGGCGGGTGATGTGCCTGACCGGCGTCGACTACTTCTCGACCCTCGGCTACCAGCCGGGCATCGCGGCCCTCGCCGCCGGACTGCTGTCACCGATCGCGACCATCGTCCTGGTCGTCGTCACCTGGCCGGCGCCCTGCCCGTCTACCGCCGGGTGGCCGAGGAGAGCCCCCACGGGGAGGGCTCGATCGCGATGCTGGAACGGCTGCTCTCCTTCTGGCAGGGCAAGCTGTTCGTGCTGACCCTGCTCGGGTTCGCCGCCACCGACTTCCTCATCACCATCACGCTGTCGGCGGCCGACGCCTCCACCCACCTCGTGGAGAACCCCCATCTGACCGGTGTCCTGCACGACAAGCAGATGCTGATCACCCTGGTCCTGGTGGCCCTGCTCGGGGCGGTGTTCCTCAAGGGCTTCCTGGAGGCGATCGGCGTCGCGGTCGCCCTCGTCGGCGCCTACCTCGCGCTGAACGCGGTCGTGGTGGTCGCCGGCCTCTATCACGTCATCACCGCCGGTCATGTGATCACCGACTGGTCGAGCGCCCTCACCACCCAGCACAGCAACGTCTTCGCCATGGTCGGCGTCGCCCTGCTGGTCTTCCCGAAACTGGCGCTCGGGCTCTCCGGATTCGAGACGGGCGTCGCCGTGATGCCGCACGTCCAGGGCGATCCGGACGACACGGAGGCACGGCCGACCGGCCGCATCCGCGACACGAAGAAGCTGCTCACCACGGCCGCGCTGATCATGAGCGTCTTCCTGATCACGACCAGCTTCATCACCACCCTGCTCATCCCGGAGAAGCAGTTCGAGGCGGGCGGCCAGGCCAACGGCCGTGCGCTCGCGTACCTGGCGCACGAATACCTGGGCAACACCTTCGGCACGGTCTACGACGTCTCGACGATCGCCATCCTCTGGTTCGCCGGCGCGTCCGCGATGGCCGGCCTGCTCAATCTGATGCCGCGCTACCTGCCCCGCTACGGCATGGCCCCGCACTGGGCCCGCGCCGTGCGGCCCATGGTCATCGTCTTCACCTTGATCGCCCTCCTGGTCACCTGGATCTTCGACGCCGACGTCGACGCCCAGGGCGGCGCCTACGCCACCGGCGTGCTGGTCCTCATCAGTTCCGCCGCGATCGCGGTGACCATCGCCGCCCGCAAAGCCCGGCAGCGGAACTGGACCATCGCCTTCGCGGTGATCTCCGCTGTCTTCCTCTACACGACCGTCCTCAACGTCATCGAGCGCCCGGACGGCGTGAAGATCGGCGCCTGCTTCATCGCCGGCATCATCCTGGTCTCCCTGCTGTCACGACTGGCCCGGGCCTTCGAGCTGCGCGTGACCAGCGTGACGCTGGACGACATGGCGGAGCGCTTCGTCCGGGACATGTCCAACCGCCGGATACGGTTCATCGCCAACGAGCCCGACCGGCGCGACATCGCCGAGTACCGCGACAAGATCGAGCAGATCCGGCACGACAACGACATGTCCGGCCAGGAAGACTTCGTCTTCGTCGAGGTGACGGTCACCGACCTCTCCGAATTCGAGGCGGGCCTGACCGTGCGCGGTGAGGTGCTGCACGGCCGCTACCGCGTCCTGACCCTGGAATCGTCCTCGATCCCCAATGCCCTGGCCGCGCTGCTGCTGCACGTCCGCGACGCGACGGGCCACATCCCGCACATCTACTTCGAGTGGACCGAGGGCAACCCCTTCGCCAACTTCCTGCGCTTCTTCCTGTTCGGGCAGGGTGAGGTCGCCCCGGTGACCCGCGAGGTCCTGCGTGAGGCGGAGCCGGACCGCAAGCGGCGGCCGAGGGTGCACGTGGGCTGAGTCAGGCCGTCGCGCCCTTCCTGCCGAAGCCCCTTCGCGGGGTGCGCACCACGACCTGCCCGTAGTGGATCTCGCCCGTGATCCGTATCCGCAGCAGGACGGGGGCGTCGGACGGCCGGCGGGCCTTGATCTCGGAGTAGTTCAGCACCAGGCCGCCGGTGTCGACCACGACACCCGGCCGGGTCAGCAGCTTCAGGGCGCCTGCCCGCAGATCGAGGTCGACGTCCAGGGTGTCGTGGGTGATCACCGCGTCGGTGAAGTCGAGAGTCACCTCACCCCACGCCGACCGGATCTCCAGCCGCCTCGGCACCACCCAGCCGTCACCCCGACGCGTCGAGGCCCCCTCCTGCCGGATCCGGACGACGTCCTCGGCTTCCCCGGACGCCTGCCCGGCCACCGCGGGCAGATCCGCTGTCAGCACGGCGAGCTCACCCACCGTGCGGGCGGACAGCGCCGTCTCCAGCCGCTCCTCGAGCTCCTCCAGGGTGAGCCGTCCGTCACCCGCGGCGACGCGCAGCACGTCCACGGCCCGGTCGCGGTCCGCGTGCGACGCCCTCACCTCGGGCGATCCACCAGCCCGCGCGATCTCGGCCGCCATCACTCCACCCCCGATTCCCGGGCACGCCACCGGGCACGCCCATTCGACCACTAACGCCATATCGCGTTATACCCAACGGCCAGCCCCGCATCCACCGTTCCCTCGCCCCGCCCCTATCGTGACCGGCATGCAGTCCTACACGATCGGCCAGGCAGCACGGCTGCTCGGCGTGAGCCCGGACACCGCCCGCCGCTGGGCAGACGCGGGCCGCATCACGACCCACCGCGACGAGGCCGGGCGACGGCTCGTCGACGGGCGGGACCTGGCCGCCTTCTCGGTCGAACTCGCCCGATCCGGCGCCGCCGAGGAGGACACCCCGTACACCTCGGCCCGCAACGCCTTCCCCGGCATCGTCACCGCGATCAAGCTCGGTGACGTCGCCGCCCAGGTGGAGATCCAGGCCGGCCCGCACCGGCTCGTCTCCCTGCTCACCCGCGAGGCGGTGGAGGAACTGGGCCTGGAGGTCGGCATGGAAGCGACGGCCCGCGTGAAGTCGACGAACGTCCACATCGACCGCGTCTGAGGCCTGGGGAGAGGAGGAGACAAACAGGCACATACCAGGCCCAACACTCCCCACCGGGCTACCGTGCACCCATGAGCCTGAGCATCCGCAACCAGCTCCCCGGCACCGTCACCGCCGTCACCCCCGGCGAGGCCATGGCGACGGTCAGGGTCCGCCTCGCCGGCGGCCAGGACCTCACCGCGGCGATCACCCGCGAAGCCGCGCAGGACCTCCGTCTCACCCCGGGCACCCCCGTGTGCGCCCTGATGAAGTCGACGGAGGTCTCCCTCGCGACCGCGCCCATCGAGGGCCTGTCGATCCGCAACCAGCTCCCCGGCAGGATCACCGGCCTCACCGCCGGTGAGGCCATGGCATCGGTCCGCGTCACGGTGGAGGGCGGTGAACTGACCGCGGCGATCACCCGGGACGCGGCGGAGGACCTGGCCCTCACGCCCGGGACCCCCGTCGTCGCGCTGATCAAGGCGACCGAGGTATCACTCACCACCGCGTGACGCGCCGGTGAACGACGGGAGGGGCCCCGCACCGCGGAGCCCCTCCCTGTGACCAGCCGGCCGTTCGGCCCGTCCGTCAGTCCTCGTACGCGTCCAGCGGCGGGCAGGAGCAGACGAGGTTCCGGTCGCCGAAGGCCTGGTCGATGCGGCGCACCGGCGGCCAGTACTTGTCGGCGGTCGACACCCCGGCCGGGAAGACGGCCTCCTCACGGCTGTAGGCGTGCTCCCACGCCCCGGCGAGCGCGCCGGCGGTGTGCGGGGCGCCGCGCAGCGGGTTGTCCTCCGCGGGCCACTCGCCGGAGCCGACCTTCTCGATCTCCGCGCGGATGGCGATCATCGCCTCGCAGAAGCGGTCGAGCTCCGCCAGGTCCTCCGACTCGGTCGGCTCGATCATCAGCGTCCCGGCGACCGGGAACGACATGGTCGGCGCGTGGAAGCCGTAGTCGATCAGCCGCTTGGCGACGTCGTCGACGCTCACGCCGGTCGCCTTGGTGAGGGGCCGCAGGTCGATGATGCACTCGTGCGCGACGAGACCGCCGGGGCCGGTGTAGAGCACCGGGTAGTGCGGCTCCAGACGCTTGGCGATGTAGTTGGCGCTGAGCACGGCCACCTGCGTGGCCCGCTTCAGCCCCTCGCCGCCCATCAGCCGGACGTACGCCCACGAGATGGGCAGGATGCCGGCGGAGCCCCAGGGGGCCGCCGAGATGGGCCCGACGCCCGTCTCCGGGCCGGCCTCGGGCTGCAGCGGGTGGTTCGGCAGGTAGGGCGCGAGGTGCTCGCGCACCGCGACCGGGCCGACGCCGGGACCGCCGCCGCCGTGCGGGATGCAGAAGGTCTTGTGCAGGTTCAGGTGCGAGACGTCGCCACCGAAGTGCCCCGGCTTGGCGAGCCCGACGAGCGCGTTGAGGTTGGCACCGTCGACGTAGACCTGCCCGCCCGCCTCGTGTACCTGCGCGCAGATGTCGGCGACGTGCTCCTCGAACACACCGTGCGTGGACGGGTACGTGATCATGAGCACGGCCAGCTGGTCGCCGTACTGCTCGATCTTGGCCCGCAGATCCTCGACGTCGATCTCGCCGTCCTCGGCGGTCTTGACGACGACGACCTTCATGCCGGCCATCACGGCGCTGGCGGCGTTGGTGCCGTGCGCGGACGACGGGATCAGGCAGACGGTGCGCTGCTCGTCCCCGTTGGCCCGGTGGTACCCGCGGACGGCGAGCAGACCGGCCAGCTCGCCCTGCGACCCGGCGTTCGGCTGGAGGGAGACCTTGTCGTAGCCGGTGACCTCGGCGAGCCGGTCCTCCAGCTCGTGGATGAGCGTGAGGTAGCCCCCGGCCTGCTCGGCGGGCGCGAAGGGGTGCAACTGACCGAACTCGGGCCAGGTGACCGGCTCCATCTCGGTGGTCGCGTTGAGCTTCATGGTGCAGGAGCCCAGCGGGATCATGCCCCGGTCGAGCGCGTAGTCGCGGTCGGCCAGCTTGCGCAGGTAGCGCAGCATGGCGGTCTCGGAGCGGTGCTGGTGGAAGACGGGGTGCGTCAGGTAGTCGTCGGTCCGCAGCAGCGCGGCCGGGAGTCCGTCCCCGGTGGCCGCGTCCAGCGCCTCGACGACGCCTTCGACACCGAAGGCGGCCCACACGGCGCGCAGCTGGGCGCGCGTGGTGGTCTCGTCACAGGCGATCGAGACGTGGTCGGCGTCGACGAGCCGCAGATTGACCCCGTTGTCCCGGGCGGCGGCCACGACCTCGGCGGCCCGGCCCTCGACCCGCACGGTCAGGGTGTCGAAGTAGGCTCCGTGCACGACCTCGACGCCGCCGCTCGCGAGCCCGGCGGCCAGGACCGTGGCGTACCGGTGGGTGCGACGGGCGATGCCCTTCAGGCCCTCCGGGCCGTGGTAGACGGCGTACATGCCGGCCATGACGGCGAGCAGCACCTGCGCGGTGCAGATGTTGCTGGTCGCCTTCTCACGGCGGATGTGCTGCTCGCGCGTCTGCAGCGCCAGCCGGTAGGCCTTGTTGCCGTCGGCGTCCACGGACACGCCGACGAGCCGCCCCGGCAGGCTGCGCGCCATCTTGTCCTGGACCGCCATGTAGCCGGCGTGCGGGCCGCCGAAGCCCATCGGGACGCCGAAGCGCTGCGTCGTGCCGACGGCGATGTCCGCCCCGAGCTCACCAGGCGACTTCAGCAGCATCAGCGCCAGCAGATCGGCGGCGACGGTGACCAGCGCCCCGAGCTCGTGCGCCCGGTCGATGACCGGCTTGAGGTCCCGCACGGCACCGGAGGCACCCGGGTACTGGAGCAGCACGCCGTTGATCTCGCGCTCGGCGATCTCGGCGGGGATGCCCTCGCTGAGGTCGGCGACGACGATCTCGACGCCGGTCGGCTCGGCGCGCGTCTGGATCACGGCGATGGTCTGCGGCAGCGTGTCCGCGTCGACCAGGAACAGGCCCTTCTTGTTCTTGCCCAGGCGCCGCGACAGCGCCATGGCCTCGGCGGCCGCGGTGCCCTCGTCGAGCAGGGAGGCGCCGGAGGTCGGCAGCCCGGTCAGGTCCGCGACCACCGTCTGGAAGTTCAGCAGCGCCTCCAGCCGGCCCTGCGAGATCTCCGGCTGGTACGGCGTGTAGGCCGTGTACCACGACGGGTTCTCCATGACGTTGCGCATGATGACCGGCGGCGTGAAGGTGCCGTAGTAGCCGAGCCCGATCATGGAACCGAGGACCTGGTTGCGGTCGGCGAGGGAGCGCAGCTCGGCGATCACCTCGGCCTCGCTGCGGGCGCCCGGGAGGTCCAATGCCTCGGCGCTCTTGATCACGGCGGGTACCGCGGCGGCCGTGAGCTCGTCGAGGGAGCCGTAGCCGACCTGGGCGAGCATCTTGGCGCAGGCCTCGTGGTCGGGGCCGATGTGGCGCTGCTCGAAGGGGACTGCCTCTTCGAGCTCGGAGAGCGGAATGCGGTGGGCGGTCATTACGGAGGCCTCCTGGTCGACACGACCTGCGAGGGGCACCACGGCACGGGTACCCGGACGGCCTCCCCCTCTGTCATCTCAACCTGAGAGCTTCACCGGATCGCCCGAAGGCCTCCGGCTTTCACCGTCGGTGAGAGCGGAAGCCGTCGACACCCGCCCTGCTTTCCAGAGTGACCTCGTCCGTGCGGTACGTGAGCCTGAGAGATTCCGGGGAGGATTTGCTCCTTCGGCGCCTCCGATGATGTCTGGAGGACTCTCCCGCGCGGGGTCAACAGCCGCTGCCAGCGTACCAGCGAGGTCAACGCACGAACCTTCGAGTGGCCGCATCCCCGCTTGTACCGTTTTGTAGTGTTTACGGATGAGGTGCGACCATATGGAGGGCCCGTGCGAACCGACATCGATCCGCGCAACCTGATCGGCCGCAAGGCGTTCGACCGCAACGGGACCAGGATCGGCACGATCGACGAGGTCTATCTCGACGACGCCACCGGCGAACCGGAGTGGGCGGCCATACGGACCGGCCTGTTCAGCAGGGACGCCTTCGTCCCCCTGGAGCCCAGCGAACTGATCGAGGGCGCCCTCCACGTCCCCTTCGAACGCGCCCTGATCAAGGACGCCCCCGACTTCGGCGTCGGCCGCCACCTCTCCCCCGAGCAGGAACTGCAGCTCTACCACCACTACGGTCTCGACGTCGCCGCCCCGCCCCCGCTGCCGGACCACGACTTCGGCAAGCTCGCGGGCACCGACGAGACGGCGTGAGTCTCCTCCCCGGGCCCGCCGCCTCCCCCATCTGGACCTGGCCCCTGTAACACCAACGGCAACGGATCCGCCGCCTCGAGGTCCGGATCGTCGACCCGGAACGTCCGCACCCGCCCGGGCTCCGAGTCGGGCGTCTCGAACCGTACGGTGACCCGCCCGAGGCCGCTGCCCTGCACCCATCCGTGCCCGAACGCGGCATGCCTCACGTCGTGCCCGGCGGGCCACCGCCGCTCGGCGAGCGACGGCTGCTCCTCGGCCGCCGCCACGGCGTGTTCCTCGACCGGGCCCTCGGCGACCGCCCGCTCCCCCGCCGCCTGGGCGAACAGGTCCTCCTGCGTGTAGTCGGCGAGCCCGCTGACCCCCACCCCGAGGAGCCGCACCCCACCAGTCGTGTCGACCGAGTCCAGCAGCCTGGCCGCCGCCTCGCGGATCACCGCGGGATCATCCGTGGGCCCGCGCAGCGTCTCGGACCGGGTGAGCGTCGAGAAGTCGTACCGCCGCACCTTCAGCACGATCGTCCGCCCCGACAGCCCGGCCCCGCGCAGCCTGCGCACACACCGCTCGGCGAGCCGCTGCACCTCCAGCCCGACCCGCGTCCGGTCATGGATGTCCACGTCGTAGGTGTCCTCGACCGACACCGATTTCGTCTCGCGCTCCGCCACCACCGGCCGGTCGTCACGCGCCAGGGCCATGGCGTACAGACCGTGCCCGTGCGCCTTCCCCAGCAGCCGGACCAGCTCGTCCTCGCCCGCTTCGACGATCTCCTCGACCGTGGTGATCCCGGCCCGCCTCAGATGGTCCCCCGTCGCCGGCCCCACCCCGGGCAGCGTCCGCACCGACATCGGCCCGAGCATCGCCCGCTCGGTCCCCGGCTCGATCACCACCAGTCCGTCGGGCTTGGCCTCCTCCGAGGCGATCTTCGCGAGCATCTTGGAGGCGGCGAGCCCCACCGATCCCGTGAGCCCCGTGACAGCCCGTATGTCCGCGCGCAGCTTGACCCCGGCCAGCCGCGCCGACGACTCGTCCCAGGCCACTCCCCCGGCCTCCAGGTCCACGAACGCCTCGTCCAGACTCAGCGGCTCCACCAGAGGCGACAGCGCGCGCAGCAGCTCCATCACCCGCTCGCTGATCGACTTGTAGAGAGTGAAGCGCGGCACGAGATACGCGGCATTGGGCGCGAGGCGCCGGGCCTGCCCCATGGGCATCGCCGAATGCACCCCGAAGACCCTCGCCTCGTACGACGCGGTCGCCACCACCCCACGAGGCCCGAGCCCGCCCACGACCACGGCCTTCCCACGCAGACTCGGCTTGGACGCCTGCTCCACCGAAGCGAAGAAGGCATCCATGTCGAGATGCAGGATCGTGGGCGCGGTTCTCACAACTCCGATGCTGCCCTACGCCACTGACAACGCCCCGCGCGGCAGCCCCCGATGCCCCACCGGAAACCGCTGCGGCACCCCCTGGCACCCCACCGGAAACCGCCTACGCCCGGGCGCGGAAACGTCCCGCCTCCTGCGACCGCGTACATCCCGCGTCGCTCGACGGCTCAGACGGCCCGGTTCCGCCGGCGCGCCAGCTCGTCCGCCGGATTGGGCCCCACCAGGGTCTCGCCGGTGTCGACACGCTCACCGTGCAGCTGGGACAGGGCGCTCTCGACGTCCCGCCACACCACGCCCACGGCGATCCCGAACACGCCCTGGCCGCCCTGGAGCAGGGCATGGACCTCATCGGGCGAGGTGCACTCGTAGACCGTCGCGCCGTCGCTCATCAGCGTCATGCGCTCCAGATCGCTGAAACCGCGTTCCCTGAGGTGCTGGACGGCCGTGCGGATGTTCTGCAGCGACACCCCGGTGTCGAGGAACCGCTTGACGATCTTCAGGACCACCACGTCCCGGAAGCTGTACAGCCGCTGCGTCCCGGACCCGTAGGCGGGGCGCACGCTCGGCTCGACGAGCCCGGTGCGCGCCCAGTAGTCCAACTGCCGGTAGGTGATACCGGCGGCCGCGCAGGCCGTGGGGCCGCGATAGCCGATCTGCTCGGACGCCATGGACGTCGTCCCTCCGCTGCTCGGCACCGCTGTCGGTCGCTGCGGAGCGTGATCGGCCGCACCACCGGGCTGGGGGCATCCCCCGCCCGGGAAGGGCCGTGAGCCGGGGGGAGGGTACGGACCGCTCGCCCTGAGACTGCGCTCGGGGCCGCCCCCAGCCGTACCGTCGCCGCTGCTTCTCACGCCGACCTCCGTCCTTGACCTGCCTTCTCGACGGTAGGCAGTCACCAGGGGTGCGTCAACGATCGCCACACTCGCCACGCCGAGTGATAATCACCCTGAGAGTGGTTTCCCGTGCCCCGTCGCGGGGAAAGGCTAGCCGAATGCGTCCGGCACGAGCCGTATGACGCTCTCACGCGCCTCCGGCACATGCGGGCATTTCACCCCTCACACGAACGGCGGGCGGCCCCGTCACGGACCACACCGTCCGCCGGACCGCCCACACGACTCTTCCGACCGCTGCCGCTCCCCCGGGAGCTCACTGACTGCTGCTGCCGAAGTCCTCCGGAGAGATCTGGTCGAGGAACTCGCGGAACTTCTCCACCTCGTCCTCCTGCTCGTCCGGGATCGCGATACCGGCGTCGTCGAGCACCGTGTCACTGCCGTAGATCGGCGTCCCGGTGCGCAGCGCGAGCGCTATGGCGTCGGACGGGCGGGCGCTCACCTCGACGCCGCTGGCGAAGACCAGCTCCGCGTAGAAGACGCCCTCACGCAGGTCCGTGATGCGCACTTCCGTGAGCTCCTGGCCGACGGCTTCCAGCACGTCCTTGAACAGGTCGTGTGTCAGCGGCCGCGCGGGAGCCATCCCCTGCTGGGCGAAGGCGATCGCCGTCGCCTCCCCCGGTCCGATCCAGATGGGGAGGTAACGGTCGCCTCCCACTTCACGCAGCAGCACGATCGGTTGGTTGGAGGGCATCTCGACCCGGACACCTACGACATCGAGCTCGTTCACACAGCAACCCTAGGCCGTGCTCGGGACGTTTGGGTAGTCGGGCCGGGATCGGGCGCCCGATCCGGCCCCCTGACAGCCGGCCCCTCAGGGCAGCCGAACCCCGAGCGCCGACTGCACCAGCGCGGCGTGCAGCTTCACCGTGAGCCCCGCCAGCTCCTTGGTACGGGCCTCGGCATGAGCCCTGGTCTGCGGGTTGCGGTGCCGCCTGAGCGGGGCCACCACCTGGCCCACCAGACCGGCCTCCCGCTCCGCGGCGGCCTTCATGGCCCGCAGATGCCGCGGCTCGATCCCGAACCGCCCGAGTTCGACGACGAGCAAGGCGACGGTGACCGCCTCGGCGTCGTACGCCCCGTCCTCCAGTGGAGTGAGGAGGCCGTAGGACTCCCACTCCTTGAGCTCCTGCTGCTCGACGCCGACGGCGGCGAGCAGCTCGTCCCGCCGGATCCTGGCCGCTGTGGGCCCCTCGGGCGGCTCGGGGACGGACGCACCGTCACGCTGGCGCCCCACGACCGGCAGCTGCACGGCCTCACCGCGCTCCATGGCCTCCAGGTGCTCCCGGATCACCTTCAGGGGCAGATAGTGGTCCCGCTGCATCCTCAGGACGTGACCGAGGCGCTCGACGTCATGGGCGCTGAACTTGCGATACCCCGACGGGGTCCGCTGCGGCTCGATGAGCCCTTCCGACTCCAGGAAGCGGATCTTGGAGATGGTCACTTCGGGAAACTCGTCGCGCAGCGCGCTCAGCACCGCGCCGATGCTCATCAGCCCACTGTCCGTGGCGGCGGTGCCGTGTCCGGCACCGCCGCTCGGTGTTTGAAGCATGGACCTTCCCTGACGGATGGACCTTCGCCGAGGCCTGTCCGGACCGAGTCCGGTCAGTAGCCCCGCTGGCTGGCGTAGAAGACCAGCCGGTACTTGCCGATCTGCACCTCGTCGCCGTTGTTCAGGGCGACCTGGTCGATCCGCTCCCGGTTCACATACGTGCCGTTCAGGCTGCCCACGTCGGCCACCGTGAACGAACCGTCCTGACCACGACGGAACTCCACGTGCCGCCGGGACACCGTCACGTCGTCCAGGAAGATGTCGCTCTGCGGATGCCGGCCGGCCGTGGTCAGGTCGCCGTCCAGCAGGAAGCGGCTGCCCGAGTTCGGCCCGCGGCGCACGACCAGGAGCGCGGAGCCCAGCGGCAGCGCGTCGACCGCGGCCTGCGCCTCGGGCGACAGGGTCGGCATCTGCGTCTGACCGGTGGTCTCGCTGTCGTAAGCCTCGAGACCCGAAATGGAGATCGTGGAGGTCGTCTCGGACGGACGCTCCGGCGTCGCCCCCGCCCTCAGCGGCGCGCCGCAGTTGGAGCAGAAACGGCTGTTCTCCGCGTTGCGGTTACCGCACCTCGTACACACCAGGGCCGACATCGGATCCTCCTGCCGCGGCTGCCCACCGGGGGCGTTGGACGCATACGGGTCGGAAAACCCTCCACCCGCACTTGAGGTTGACGGTTGCCCGAAACCTATGCCGCCGGGCTGCGCAGGGTCAACCGACGGCGCGCCCTGACCACCGGAAACATCGCCGCCCGAGCCGCCGACCTGGTCCCGGAACAGCGGCCGCTGGCCCTCCGCGTCAGGCTGTGCGCGATGGCGAGCGGTCGCATTGTCGCTGCCTTCTCGCGCGCTCTTGCCGAACAACTTCGCAAACAACTTCACGGGCGATTCCCCTTGACCGAAACAGACCCGCCCGTGGGGCAGGACGAACCCTGACTGAACACTCTGGCCGACCCGGACATCCTGACAACGTCCGTCTGCACCAGACAGTTTCCACCACGCACCGCCCATTCGGTGCGCCGACCCCCCGCAACCTCATGCCCTCGCCGAACGCCGCCCATGCGCCCCCGGTTCACTGCGAGGACGACCGAGCGTAGTCAGGCCGCTTCGCTGCTCGCAAGGCGTCCACGACGATGTCGGTGGACCGCTCGATCGTGACGGTGGCCTGTTCCTTCTCGAGAGTCTGCACCACACCTCCGGGGATGTTGAGCGCCGGCTCGAGGTCCTGCGGCTTGCCGATGACCTTGAAACGATAGGGCGCGTCGATCTTGTTCCCGTCGACGCCCACGCCCTTGCCCGAGTCCGTGAGATACGTGCTCGCGACGACCCGTACGCCGTTGACCTGGATCGCCTCCGCACCCGCCGCGCGCAGCTCCTGGATCGCGTCGAGCAGCATGTCCGCCTCGACCGTCCCCTTCGTGTCCTGGATCGTCATGGTGATGCCGGGCCCCTGCGCGGCCACCGTGCCCGCGAGGATGCCGAGTTGCCTCTCCTTCTCGATCGTCTGCTTCCGGGCCTCCTCGGCCTGGTCAGAGCTGTTCTCCAGCTCGTCGCGCTGCTTCTCGAGACCTTGCTTCTCGTCCTCAAGACGTTGAGTACGGTCATCCAGTTCATCGAGGATGCGAACAAGATCTTCCTGACGTGCGCCACGCAGGGCACTGTCGCTGTCGCTGTTCGAGGCCACCTGCACGGCCAGCCCGAATCCGAGACCGAACAGCAGCACCGCGACGATGAGTTGTGCCCGGGTGACACGCGGCGGCCACACCCCCTGCACCAGCCGCTGCCGCCCGGTCAGCCGCGGCTCGGGATCCGGCTTCGGCTCCGGCGCCTGCCGCGGTTCCGCCGCCTGCCGGCGCTCCGGCTCCTCGGGAGTCTCCTCGGCGGCGGGTGCCGTCGCGGGCACCTCCTGGGGCAGCTCCTTGCGCAGCCCGTTTCCGGCCCCCGCGCTGCCGTCGCGCGCGTCGCCGCGCTCCTCGGCGGGCTTGTCCGGCTTCTCGTCGTGCTCGCTCATCGGCCTCACGCCCGGAACACGTGCCGGCGGATCGCCGCGGCGTTGGAGAAGATCCGGATGCCCAGGACGACCACCACACCGGTGGACAGCTGGGCGCCCACGCCCAGCTTGTCGCCCAGGAACACGATCAGCGCGGCCACGACCACGTTCGACAGGAACGACACCACGAAGACCTTGTCGTCGAAGATGCCGTCGAGCATGGCCCGCAGACCGCCGAAGACGGCGTCGAGCGCCGCCACGACGGCGATCGGCAGATAAGGCTCGACCACCGCCGGAACCTCAGGCCGGACCAACAGGCCGGCCACGACTCCCACGACGAGGCCCAGTACGGCGATCACGATGTGCCCTTCTCACTCTTCTCAATGCTCGGCTGTGCTGTACGTACGGTCACACTCGGTGCGGCAGGCAGCCGGAGGTCGTCCTCCACGGAGATGCCTGTCCGGATGCCGTAGCTCTCGTGCAGCGCGTTCAGATACAACCCGTCCGCGCTGTTCTGGAACCGCGTGCTCAGCCGCTGCCCGTCCCCCACCGCCAGCACCGTGTACGGCGGTACCAGCGGCTTGTTGTCGACCAGTATGGCGTCCCCCGCGGCCCTGATCGCGGACAGCGCCGTCAGCCGCCGCCCGTTGATCGAGACGGCCTCGGCGCCCGACTCCCACAGCCCGTTGACCACGCGCTGCATGTCCCGGTCACGCACCCGGCCGGTGTCGGAGAAGCCGGAGGTCTCACGCGGGTCGCCGTCGCCGCCCGAGGCGGCTTCCTTGGCGTCGTTCACGACGAGCTTCACACCGGGGCCGTGCACCGCGACGGCGCCGGACAGGAGGCCCGCAAGATCGGAGTCCGCGCTGCCACCGCTGTGCTTCAGCGCCTCGCGCTGCCGTGCGCTCACGTCTCCGCGCAGCTCGTCGACGGAGTCCTCCAGCTTGTCCGCGGCCTCGGTCTCCCGGTTGATGCGGTCGACCAGCTCTTCCCGCTCCTTGGCCACGACCGGGGCGGCGACCCGCGCCTGCGCCGCTCCGACGGTCACGATCAGGGCCGCGAGCACCAGTCCGGCGGCGAGCCCCAGCTTCGCCCTGAGCGTCTTCGGCATGCCGCTGTCACCCGCGGCCTTCTTGCGCTCGGCGGCCTCGGCGTATCCGTCGTCGAGGCTGTGGTCCATGACGTTGGTGAGCAACGACATGGACGCATCCGGGCGCCGGGGCCGCGTGGGTGTGCTCCGAATGGGGGGTTGCTGCGGCATGCCGCACATCGTCGCACGTCGCGAGCACTACCTCCGAACGGCCCCACCGGCGTGCCGGACAGGCCCCGTTGGGGACACTTGTCCGGCACGCACGCGTGCAGCCCGTTCTACCGGCCGGCGCTGTCCACGACAGCCGACCATTCGTCCAGCAGGGCCTGCGCGGAGGCGTCGTCCGGCCCTTCGGCCCACAGGTGGGTGACGGCCTCGGCCGGGTCGGGCAGCACCATCACCCAGCGACCGTCGGTCTCCACCACGCGCACACCGTCCGTGGTGTCCACGAAGCGGTCTCCGGCCTCTTCCACGACCCGTCGCATCACGAGCCCCTTGACTGCCCACGGGGTCGCCAGATCGCGCTTCAGGACGTGCGCCCGCGGAATGCGCGCGTCGATCTGGCTGAGCGTGAGCTGGGTCCTCGCCACGAGTCCGATGAGCCGCACGAAGGCCGCGGTGGCGTCGTACACGCTGCTGAACTCGGGGACGATGAACCCGCCCTTGCCGTCACCACCGAAGATCGTCCCTTCTTCACCGCCGACGCGCGTGAGGTCGTCGGGAGAGGTGGTCGTCCACTCGACCTGCGTCCCGTGGTACGCCGCCACCTGCTCGGCGATCCGGGTCGTGGTCACCGGAAGCGCGACGCGTCCACTGCGCCGCTCGGCGGCGACGAGGTCCAGCATCACGAGCAGCGCCCGGTCGTCCTCGATGATCCGCCCCTTCTCGTCGACGAGCGACAGCCGCTCACCGACGGGGTCGAACCGCACACCGAACGCGGCTCCCGAGGACGCCACGATCTCCCCGAGCCGCACCATCCCCGACCGCCGCATGTCGGCCGTCTCGGTCGGCCTGGACTCGTCCAGACCGGGGTTGATCGTCAGCGAGTCGACCCCGAGCTTGCCGAGCAGGCTCGGCAGGACCAGGCCCGCGCTTCCGTTGGACGCGTCCACGACGACCTTCAGCCCGGACTCCGCGATCCCGGTCGTGTCGACGTTCCGCAGCAACGACCCGGTGTACGAGTCGAAGACACTGGCCGGGAAATGCAGATCACCGATCTCACCGGGGAAGGCTCGGCGGTACTCCTGCCGCGCGAACACCCGGTCCAGCTTGCGCTGACTGCCCTGCGAGAGGTCGGCGCCGTTCCCGTCGAAGAACATGATGTCCACCGAGTCCGGCACCCCGGGCGTGGTTCGGATCATGATGCCGCCCGCACTGCCACGCGCGGTCTGCTGCCGGGCCACGGGCAGCGGCACGTTCTCCAGGTCCCGCACGTCGATCGCACTGGCCTGCAGCGCGGAGATCACCGCCCGCTTCAACGCACGGGCACC
The DNA here is from genome assembly GCF_019733245.1 of Streptomyces sp. WAC04114. NCBI lineage: Bacteria > Bacillati > Actinomycetota > Actinomycetes > Kitasatosporales > Streptomycetaceae > Streptomyces > Streptomyces sp. WAC04114. The sequence continues at coordinate 2,429 of NZ_JAIGQA010000138.1, read as the reverse complement.
ACGCGAGTGGTCCCGCGCCGTGGTGACGGTCGAGCCCTTCTTCAGCGTCGTGGCGTACGCGCCGGCGAGACGCACCGCGAGTTCCGGCGTGATCTCCACGTTGAGGATGCCGGAGACGCCACGGGCACCGAAGAGGTGCGCCTGGCCTCTGGATTCCCAGATCACCGAGGTGTTGACGAAGGCGCCGGCCTCGATGGTCTTGAACGGGTAGACCCGGACATTGCCTTGGACGATCGATTCTTCACCGATCAGGCACTCATCACCGATGACCGCCCCGTCCTCGATCCGCGCCGCGCGCATGATGTCGGTGTTCCTACCGACCACGCAGCCGCGCAGATTGCTGTGGGGCCCCACGTAGACGTTGTCGTGGACGACGGCCTTGTGCAGAAACGCGCCGCTCTTGACGACCACGTTGGAGCCCACGACGGTGTGCTCACGGATTTCGGAGCCTGCCTCGACCTTGGCGTAGTCACCGATATAGACGGGTCCACGGAGAACGGCGTCGGGATGGACCTCCGCTCCTTCGGCGACCCACACGCCCGGGGAGATCTCGAACCCGTCGATGTCGACGTCGACCTTGCCCTCCAGGACGTCGGCCTGCGCCTTCACATAGCTCTCATGCGTGCCGACGTCCTCCCAGTAGCCCTCGGCGATGTAGCCGTAGACCGGCTTGCCTTCCTTCATCAGCTGCGGGAAGACATCACCGGACCAGTCGACGGGCACATCGGGGTCGACGTAGTCGAAGACCTCGGGCTCCATCACGTAGATGCCGGTGTTCACGGTGTCGGAGAAGACCTGGCCCCAGGTGGGCTTCTCGAGGAAGCGCTCCACCTTGCCTTCCTCATCGACAATGGTGATACCGAATTCCAGCGGATTGGGCACACGGGTCAGACAGACCGTGACCAGCGCGCCCTTCTCCTTGTGGAAATTGATGAGCTCGGTGAGGTCAAAATCCGTCAGCGCATCACCGGAGATGACGAGAAAGGCATCGTCCTTCAGCGCTTCCTCGGCGTTCTTGACGCTTCCGGCGGTACCGAGTGGCTTCTCCTCGTTGGCATAGGTGAGCTCCATACCGAGCTCCTCGCCGTCACCGAAGTAGTTCTTGACGAGCGAAGCCAGGAACTGGACAGTCACGACTGTTTCGTTGAGCCCATGCCTTTTGAGCAGCCGAAGAACATGCTCCATGATCGGCCGGTTGGCCACCGGCAGGAGCGGCTTGGGCATGCTTGAGGTCATGGGGCGAAGGCGCGTGCCTTCGCCTCCGGCCATCACGACGGCCTTCATGTCGGAAGCGTCCTCCTCAAAGAGACGGTCTAGCCGACTTCCCCCGCCAGGATTGTCCCTCACTTATCCAGCACGGGCCATCGCTCCGCTACGGCAGCAGGACCATCCGAGAGTTCAATCGGCCATGGCGTCCGCACGGACCAGGCGGCGGACTTGTACCACGTAGAGGACTCCTGCCCACCAATACAGCGTTGTACCCCATCCGGCGAACGCCCATCCGAAAATGGCAGCGAGTGACGAGATCCAGCCGCTTCCGTCACTGAGCAGCAGCAGGGGGAAGGCGTACATCAGGTTGAAGGTGGCGGCCTTACCCAGGAAGTTCACCTGGGGAGGCGGATAGCCGTGCCGGCGGAGGATGCCCACCATCACCAGCAGGACCAGCTCCCGCGCCAGAAGTGCAGCGGTCAACCAGAGGGGCAGAATCTCCCGCCAGGTGAGGCCGACCAGGGTCGAGAGAATGTAGAGCCGGTCAGCCGCGGGGTCGAGGAGCCGGCCGAGGCTGCTGATCTGGTTCCAGCGCCGCGCGAGCTTGCCGTCCAGATAGTCGCTGACGCCGCTCAGAGCCAGCACCAGAAGGGCCCACCCGTCACTCTGGGGCCCACCGAACTCAGGACGCAGGATCAACCACAGGAAGACGGGCACGCCGACGAGGCGCGCCATGCTGAGGATGTTCGGGATGGTGAGCACACGGTCCGTCTGGACGCGAGTCTCCTGAACCTCCACCCGGGGGCCTCCTGTGGGAAACGAGCCAACGATGCTCCCTGACCTTACCTCAACGCAAAATAGCTCCGGCTCTTGGGCTGTACGCCCAAGAGCCGGAGCTATAAAAGGAGTTCGGCGGCGTCCTACTCTCCCACAGGGTCCCCCCTGCAGTACCATCGGCGCTGTAAGGCTTAGCTTCCGGGTTCGGAATGTAACCGGGCGTTTCCCCTACGCTATAACCACCGAAACACTATGAAACTGTCGAACCATGCCGCACCACGCGTGGCGGCGTGGGGCTGTTCGTGGTTTCAGAACCAACACAGTGGACGCGAGCAACTGAGGACAAGCCCTCGGCCTATTAGTACCGGTCAACTCCACACGTTACCGTGCTTCCATATCCGGCCTATCAACCCAGTCGTCTACTGGGAGCCTTACCCTCTCAA
>NZ_JAIGQA010000137.1:0-22949 GCF_019733245.1 Streptomyces sp. WAC04114 | reverse complement strand
GTGTACGGACCGGGGAAACCGGCCGCCGCCCCTCCTGGGCCCAGGACGACGACGCCGGTACCGGCGCGGCGGCCGGTTTCCCCGGTCCGTACACCGTCGTGGTCGTCGACGGCGACCCCGGCGGCGCCGACCTGCGCAAAGCCGTCGCGCGGCTGGCGCTGGAGGGCCCCCGGGCCGGGATACACGTCGTCTGCCTGGCCGAGACGGCCGCCGCCTCCCCGGCCTCGCCGGTGACGGAGACGTACGAGGCGGCCTGCGCCGTGGCGCCGATCTTCCGGCAGTGCGGCGCGGTCGCGCTGCTCAGCGGGGACGTGGCGACGGCCCTGCGGCTGATGCGCGTGGCCCGGGTGGGCGGTGACGGCTCACCTGCCGGGCCGGTCGGGCCCGGCACCGTCGCCACCGTCGACGCCGTCTCCGCGGCCTGGGCCGAGCGGTTCGCGCGGGCGCTGGCGCCGCTGCGGACGGACGGTCCGGCGAGCGAGCGCCAGCCGCGCGTCTCCGCACCACTGCCGCAGGCGGCCCGCCTGCTGGACGAGCTGGGCCTGGCCCGGGCCACCCCGGCGTCGCTGATGGCGCGCTGGGCGGACGCGGCCGACGACGCCGAGGCGCTCGGCGGTCGGGTGCGCGCGGTGCTGGGCGCCGGGCCACGCGGCCCGGTCAGCGCGGACCTCGCCGTCCAGGGGCCGCACCTGCTGATCGAGGGCCCGCCGGGCAGCGGCCGTACGGAGCTGCTGCGGGCGGTCGTCGCGTCCCTGGCCGCCGCCGAGCGGCCGGACCGCCTCGGCATAGTGCTGGTCGACGGCCGGGGCGGCCCGGGCGCGGGCGGCGGCCACGGCGAGGGCCTGCGGGTGTGTACGGACGTACCGCATGTGACGACTCTGCTGATGGCCCACGACCCGGTCCGTATGCGGGAGTTCGCGCAGTCCCTGAGCGCCGAGCTGAAGCGGCGCGCCGAGCTGCTCGGGCGGTCCGACTTCGCCGAGTGGCACACCGGACGCGAGCTGTCGGGCCGTATGGTCGCCCAGCGCACGGCGACGGCGCGCGGCGGTGAGCGGGCCGAGGCGACGTCCCAGGGAGGGGCCGGGGATCTCGACTCCCCGTCCAGTTCGACCATGCGGCTGCGGCCGGGAGCGGCCCGGCGGCAGACGGAGGCGGCCGCGCCCCCGCTCCCCCGGCTCGTCGTGGTCGTCGACGACCTGGACGCGCTGGTCTCCCCGGCGCTCGGTTCGACCGGGCGGCCCGCGGCCGGATCGGTGATGCGCGCGCTGGAGGCCGTGGCCCGGGAGGGCGAGCGGCTCGGCGTTCACCTGGTGGCGGCCACCGGCCCGTGCGCCCGTACGGCGGAGACGGAACCGGCCCGCCGGGCCACCCTGCGCGTCACGCTCGACGCGCCCGCCCCGGGCCGTGGGGGCACCTCCCTGTTCGAGCGAAGCCGAGAACTTGGGGGAGAACCGGCGCCCGGTCGGGGGAGGCTCACCGGCCCGGACGGACGGGTCACCCCGTTCCAGGGCGGCCGGGTCACCGGTCGGATCCCCCGGACGGCGACGCTGCGCCCCACGGTCGTGCCCCTGGAATGGCACCGCATGGGTGACCCTCCGGCCCGTCGTCCGGTGCGGGAGCTCGGAAACGGCCCCACTGACCTGGCACTGTTGGCCAGCGCGCTGGAAAGGGCGGCGCGGGAGGTCGTGGCGGCGAAGGTTCCGTCGCTCCTGTGACGGGGGACGGCCGCCGGCCCCACCGGCGTCGTGGGGCCGAGTCCCTGGTCACGAGGGAGTCACGATCCCCCGCTTGACAGCCGACGCCATCTTGCCGCCCCCGCACACCCGGGCGTAGACCAGATCGCACGGGAGCGCGCTCGACGTTCGACGAGGAACGAAGAAGCGGGGCAGTCATGCGCATGACGAGCAGCACCATCCGGACACGCTGGTCGCCCAAGCCGGACACGGCGACCCCCCAGCACCGCAGAGCCGTGAAGGCAGCGGCCGCCGTCGCCGCGGGAGCCCTCGCGCTCTCGCTGTCCGCCTGCGGAAGCAGCGACGAAAGCAGCGGTGGGAGCACGGGCGACACCGACGACACCAGCAACAACGTCACCCTTCCGAAGCTGGACGGGACGAGCCTCGAAGTCGCCGCCGTGTGGAGCGGCACCGAGCAGGCCAACTTCAAGAAGGTCCTGCAGGAGTTCGAGAAGCGCACGGGCGCCAAGGTCACGTTCGTGCCCGCGCAGGACCCGATCATCAACTTCATCGGTTCGAAGGTGGCCGGCGGGCAGCCGCCGGACGTCGTGATGCTGCCGCAGCCCGGCGCCATCAAGCAGGCCGTCGACAAGGGCTGGGCCAAACAGCTGGGCTCCGACGCCGTGAAGGAGCTCGGCGAGAACTACTCGCAGGGCTGGCAGGACATCGGCAAGGTGAACGGCAAGCCGTACGGCGTCTACTACAAGGCCGCCAACAAGTCCCTGATCTGGTACAACAACCAGGTCTTCGAGAACGCCGGGGCGAGTGAGCCCGAGACCTGGCCGGATCTGCTCAACACCGCGCAGACGGTCTTCGACTCCGGCGTCACCCCGTTCTCCATCGGCGGCGCCGAGGGCTGGACGCTGACCGACTGGTTCGAGAACGTGTACCTCTCCCAGGCCGGGCCGGAGAAGTACGACCAGCTGGCCAAACACGAGATCAAGTGGACCGACCCGTCCGTGAAGGACGCGCTGACCACGCTCGCACAGGTCTGGGGCAAGCCGGACTGGATCGCGGGCGGGGCGAACGGGGCGTTGCAGACCGACTTCCCGGCGTCCGTCACCCAGGTGTTCACCGGTGGGGACCAGCCCAAGGCCTCCATGGTGGCCGCGGGCGACTTCGCGCAGGTCAACATCCCGTCCAGCATGAAGATCGGCACGGACGCGAAGGTGTTCCCGTTCCCGGCGGTCGGTGACAACGGACCGGTGGTCTCGGGCGGCGACGCGGCCGTGATCCTTGAGGACTCGAAGGGATCGCAGGCCCTGGCCACCTGGCTCGCCTCCCCGGACGCGGCGTCGATCCAGGCCAAGCTGGGCGGCTACCTGTCGCCGAACAAGAACGTGCCGAACTCCGACTATCCGAACGCGGTGCAGCAGAAGATCGCCAAGGCGCTCATCGACGCCGGTGACGACTTCCGCTTCGACATGTCCGACCAGGCCCCGCAGGCCTTCGGCGGAACGCCCGGCAAGGGCGAGTGGAAGATCCTCCAGGACTTCCTGAAGAACCCGAAGGACATCGCGGGGACCCAGGCGAAGCTGGAGGCCGAAGCGGCCGCGGCGTACGGGAACTGACGTCATGACGTCGGTTCCGGCGGCAGGGGGCGACAAGCCCCCTGCCGCTCCCAAGTCGCGCAAGAGTGTGACCGGCACCCGCAGGACCGTCGCGGCGTTGTTCCTGCTTCCCGCGCTCGTCCTGCTCGGCGCGCTCGTGGTGTACCCGATCGGGTACTCGGTCGTGCGCAGTTTCTACGACCAGTCCGGTGACGGCTTCGCCGGAATAGACAACTACAAGTCCCTCTTCACCGACGAGGGCATCCGCACCGCGCTGAAGAACAACATCATCTGGGTGGTGTTCGCGCCGACGATCGCGACGGCGCTCGGCCTGATCTTCGCGGTGCTGACCGAACGGGTGCGGTGGGGTACGGCGTTCAAGCTGGTCGTCTTCATGCCGATGGCGATCTCGATGCTGGCGGCGGGCATCATCTTCCGCCTGGTGTACGACCAGGACCCGGACAAGGGCGTCGCGAACGCGGTGTGGGTGGGCGTGCACGACACGTTCGCCCAGGCGTCGGCGTTCCCGAAGGCCCACCCGGGCCGGGAATCGCCGCTGAAACCGGCCGGCGGGGGCGCGTTCATCACCACCTCGCCCGTCCGCACGGGCGAGGCGGTCTCGCTGCCCCTGGTGGGTGTGGCGCCCGATCAGATGCCCGACGGGGCGAAGGCCGCGGTGGCGCCGAAGCCCGAGCCGGACAAGATCACGGGCACGACCTGGCAGGACTTCACCCGCGGCAAGGGCGTCGGCACGCTCAACAGCGTCGACCCGGCCGAACTGGGCTATGCCGGGATGAAGGTCGAGGCCGTGAAGGACGGGAAGGTGGTGGCGTCGGCGACGGCCGCCGACGACGGCACCTTCACCCTGCCCGCCGCGGCCGACGGGGCCCAACTCCGGCTCCCGGCGAGCAACTTCAAGGATCCGTACAACGGCCTGGACTGGCTGGGCCCGTCCCTGGTCACCCCGGCCATCATCGGCTCGTACATCTGGATGTGGGCCGGCTTCGCGATGGTGCTGATCGCGGCCGGGCTCGCCAGTGTGCCCCGGGAGCTGATGGAGGCGGCCCGGGTCGACGGCGCCAGCGAGTGGCAGGTGTTCAGACGCATCACGGTGCCGCTGCTGGCGCCGGTCCTCGCGGTCGTCGCCGTCACCCTGATGATCAACGTGCTGAAGATCTTCGACCTGGTCTTCATCATCGCTCCGGGCTCCTCCCAGGACGACGCGAACGTCCTCGCCCTGGAGCTGTACCGCAAGGGCTTCTCCGAGGACCAGCCGGGCATCGCCAGCGCCATCTCGGTGTTCCTGCTGCTCCTGGTGATCCCGGTGATGTGGTTCAACGTGCGCAGGCTGCGGCGGGAGGTGCGGCGATGAAGGCCAAGCAGTCGCTGGGATCGCGGCTCGCCGAGGCGGTCGGCGGCGGGGTGCTGCGGGTGTTCCTCATCGTCGTCGGACTGTTCTGGCTGGTGCCGACGATCGGGCTGCTGCTGTCCAGTCTCCGCTCCCCGGAGGACATCGCGGCGAGCGGCTGGTGGAAGGTGTTCACCGAGCCCTCCCAGATCACCTTCGACAGCTACTCGAAGCTGCTGGAGAACGAGGACATCACCAGCTCCCTGCTGAACACGGTCTGGATCACCGTGCCGGCGACCCTGCTGGTCGTGATCATCGGCTCGCTGGCCGGCTACGCCTTCGCCTGGATGGAGTTCCCCGGCCGGGACTGGTGGTTCCTGGGCGTGGTCGGCCTGTTGGTCGTGCCGGTGCAGGTCGCGCTGATCCCGATCGCCGAACTCTTCGGCAAGATCGGCATCTTCGGCTCGGTGCTCGGCGTGGTGCTCTTCCACGTCGGCTTCGGTCTGCCCTTCGCCGTGTTCCTGCTGCGGAACTTCTTCGCGGAGATCCCGAAGGAACTGCTGGAGGCCGCGCGCCTGGACGGGGCGGGTGAACTGCGCCTGTTCTTCCGTGTCGTGATGCCGCTCGGCGCCCCGGCGATCGCGACCCTCGGCATCTTCCAGTTCCTGTGGGTGTGGAACGACCTGCTGGTCGCGCTGATCTTCTCGGACTCCGGGAGCCAGCCGATCACGGTCGCCCTGCAGACGCAGGTACGGCAGTTCGGCAACAACATCGATGTGCTGGCACCCGGCGCGTTCATCTCGATGGTGGTACCACTGGCCGTCTTCTTCGCGTTCCAGCGGCAGTTCGTGTCCGGCGTGATGGCAGGAGCGGTCAAATAGCCTTCGGCGCAAGGAAGTTGGAGGGGCGGGCCGGGAGCGGTCCGCCCCTTCCGTGTTCCCCCGTATGCCGTAGCAACCGTAACCAAGTCGGCCCATCGGCCGTTCCCGGGCCGAACGCCCGCGCCGACCGATGGATGGCCTCTTGCCCAGGTTCAGTGTCATTGTCCCCGCGTACCAGGTTCAGGCGTACCTGCACGAGTGCCTCGAATCGGTGCTCTCCCAGTCCTGTCCCGATCTGGAACTGATCGTCGTCGACGACTGCTCGCCGGACGCGTGCGGCGCGATCATCGACGAGTTCGCCGCCCGCGACGCGCGCGTACGTCCCGTCCATCTGCCGGAGAACGTGGGCCTGGGCCGCGCGAGAAACGCCGGCGTGGCGCGCGCGAGCGGCGACTACCTGCTGTTCCTCGACAGCGACGACACCCTGACGCCCGACGCGCTGCGCTCGATCGCCGACCGGCTGAAGGAGACCGGCGAGCCGGACGTGCTGGTGTTCGACTACGCGCGCACGTACTGGACGGGTGAGGCGATCCGCAACCAGGCGGCCGCGCAGCTGACCGAGCGGGGCCCGGCGCCGTTCCGGCTGGAGGACCGGCCGGGGTTGCTGCGGCTGCTGATGGTCGCCTGGAACAAGGCCTACCGGCGGGAGTTCGTCGAGCGGGAGGGGTTCACCTTCCCGCCCGGCGTCTACGAGGACACGCCGTGGACGTACCCGGTGCTGATGACCGCCGACTCGATCGCGACCCTCGACCGGGTCTGCGTGCACTACCGGCAGCGGCGGCAGGGCAGCATCCTGCGCACCACCAGCGAGCGGCACTTCGACGTCTTCGAGCAGTACGAGCGGGTCTTCGCGTATCTCGACGAGCGTCCCGGACTGGCCCAGTGGCGGCCGGTGTTGTTCCGCCGCATGGTGCACCATCTGGCGATCGTGTACTCCCGGCGGGACCGGCTGCCGCGGGACTCGCGCGCCGACTTCCTGCGCCGGGCCCGCGCCCACTACCGCCGCTACCGCACCCCCGGCGTGCCCGTCCCCCTGCGCTGCCGGATCCACCACGTCCTGATCCGCTTCGGCCTGCACCGCACCTACCGCTCCCTGCAACTGGCCTCGGCCCTGCAGCGCGCCGGCGCCCGGACCACCGGGAGTCTGCTGCGGGGCCTGCGGTCGGCCGCCCTCAGGACCCACTACCGCGTGCAGCGCTGCCTGCCGCTGCGGGCCGACCGCGCCGCGTTCACCGCCTACGACGGCCGCGGCCACGCCTGCAACCCGGGCGCGCTGGAGAGCGCGTTCCGTGAGCTCGCGCCGCACATCCGCACGGCGTGGATCGCCCGCCGCGAGCACCACCACACGATCCCGCCCGGCCCGCGCCGCCTCGTCCCCGGGACGGCCGCCTACTGGACGGCGCTCGCCCGCTCCCGCTACCTGGTCAGCAACACCGGCTTCGACGACCGCCTGGCCAAGCGCCGGGGCCAGGTCCTGATCCAGACCGGGCACGGCACCCCGCTCGGTCACCTCGGCCTCGACCTCCAGGAGCGCCCCGCGGCGGCCCGCGGCCGGGACTTCGCCCGGCTGCTGAAGGACGTCGACCGGTGGGACTACGTGCTGTCCGCCAACCGCCACACCACGCTGACCCACGAGCGCGTCCACCCCGGCCGTTACACCACGCTGGAGTACGGCTACCCCCGCAACGACGTCTTCCGGACGGCGACCCCCGCGGACGTGGCCCGGCTGCGCGCCTCGCTCGGCATCCCGCGGGGCGCGGTGGCGATCCTGTACGCGCCGACCCACCGCGACTACCGGCGCTCCCAGCGGCACACCCTCGACCTCCAGCGGATCGTGCGCCGCCTCGGCCCGCGCTTCGTCGTCCTGGCCCGCGCCCACCACGCCTACGACGCCCCGCTGACCGACACCTGCGGCCGGGTCGTCGACGTCTCCGACCACCCGAGCGTGGAGTCACTCTGCCTGGCGTCGGACGCCCTGGTCACGGACTACTCGTCGCTGATGTTCGACTACGCCAACCTGGACCGGCCGATCGTGGTCCACGCCGACGACTGGGAGGCGTACGACGCGGCCCGCGGCACCTACTTCGACCTGCGCGCTTTCCCGCCGGGTGCGGTCGCTCGCGGGGAGGACGAGCTGATCGACATCTTCGCCACGGGCCACTGGCGCGGCTCCCGCTCGGCCCAGCTGCGGGCGGCGTTCCGCGAGCGGTTCTGCACCTGGGACGACGGCCGGGCCGCCGAGCGGGTGGTGCGCCGGGTCGTCCTCGGGGAGTCGAAGCTGCCGCCGGTCGTGCCGCTCGGCGAGCGCTGCCCGGTGCCGTCGGCGGCGGCCTCGCTGACGCGCGAGCCACTCACCACGGTGGCGCTGCCTGCCACCCCGCACGCCGTCACCGACAGCCTCTGACCACGGTTGACACCCGGGGAGTCCGCATGCCCTCCAGCCCGTCGCGGCCCACACCGTCCCGGCCGCCCTCCTGGCGCCCGTCCGGGCGGCCGGGACGCCCGCGCGCCGGGTGAACCGCCCGGCGCGTGACCGCGCGCCGTGTGAGAGCCCGCCACCACCACCTCGCGACGACCGCCCTCGACAGAAAGAACAGAATGCCCCGCTTCAGCATCGTCGTCCCGTCCCATGGGGTCGCGGGCCGGCTGTCCCTGGCGCTGGACTCCGTCCTCGCCCAGTCGTTCGGCGACTTCGAGCTGATCCCGGTGTGCGACGCACCCGACGCCCCGGCGGCCGACGTCGTCGCCGGGTACGCCGAGCGGGACTGCCGGGTGACGCCGGTGCACTCGCCGCCGTCGGCGGGTCTGGCCGGGGCGCGCAACACCGGGCTGCAGGCGGCGGTCGGCGGCCATGTGCTGTTCCTCGACGGCGACGACGTCCTGGTCCCGGGGGCGCTGGCGGCCCTGGACGCCCGGTTGAGCGCGGTGGGCGACGTCGACGTCCTGTACTTCGAGCACGAGCGCACCCCCTGGTGGGAGGGCGAGTCGACCAACCCGGCGGCGCCCCTGCTCGCCCGGACGCCGGCGGGGGCCTTCTCCCCGGGCCGGGCCCCGCAGCTGACGGGCGTGGCGCTCCCGGCGTGGAGCGCGCTCTACCGCCGGGCGTTCCTCACCGAGCGGGGTCTCGCCTTCCCCGGGGACCACTTCACCGACGTCGGCTTCGGCGGTCTCGTCGCCCTGCGGGCGGAGCGGGTGGCGGCCCTGCGCGCGGTCGTCGTCCGGCACCTGCTGCGCCGGCAGGGCAACCGGCTGGGTCTGCCCGGCGAGCACCACACCGAGCTGCTGGACCAGACCGAGCTGGTGCTGACGCGGGCCGCGGAGCAGGACCTGCCGGCGGACCGGCTGAAGCCGCTGTTCGAGCAGCTCTTCGCCGCCGTACTGAAGACGGCCGCCCATCCACGGCGGCTGACGTCCGGACGCCGTGCCTTCTTCCGGCGGGCGAGCGCCCTCTACCGGCGGCACCGCCCCGCCGGATACCGGGCGCCCGGCGGCAGCGTCGGCGTCCAGCACCGGCTGCTGGCCTCGGGGTCGTACGCGGCGTTCCGCTCCCTGCGGGCCGCCCACCGGACGGCGTCGCGGGCCGCCGCGCTGCTCCCCCGCCCGCGGGGGCTGCGCACCCGGCTGCGCTACGCGGCCGCCCTGCGCCTCCCGCTCGACCGGAACCTCGTCGTGTACTGCGCGTACTGGGGCCGCGGCTACGCCTGCAATCCCGCCGCCATCCACGCCAAGGCCCGCCTGCTCGCCCCACAGCTGCGCCCGGTCTTCCTGGTGGAGCCGGAGGCGGTGGGCACCGTGCCGCCGGGCGTCGAGCACGCGGTGATCGGCAGCCGGAAGTACTGGCAGGTGCTGGCCCGCGCGAAGTACCTGGTCAACAACGCCAATTTCGCGGACGCCATGGTCAAGCGCCCCGGCAGCGTGCACCTCCAGACCCAGCACGGCACCCCGCTGAAGACGATGGGCGCCGACCAGGCCACGTACCCCGTGGTGGCCGCGGCGACCGGCAGCTTCGCCAAGCTGCTGGCCCGGGTGGACCGCTGGGACTACAACCTGACCTCCAACCGGCACTCCACCGAGATGTGGGAGCGGGCGTTCCCCAGCGCGCACGAGACGCTCGAGTACGGCTATCCGCGCAACGACGTCTACTGCACGGCGACCGCCGAGGACGTCGTCCGCGTCCGCAAGGAACTGGGCGTCCCCGACGGCAAGAAGGCCCTGCTCTACGCGCCCACGCACCGCGACTACGCCACCGGCTTCGAGACGGGCCTGGACCTGGCGGAGTTCTGCGAGGCGATCGGCGACGACTACGTGGTGCTGCTGCGCGCCCACTACTTCTACGACCAGGGGGCGAGCAGGGGCGGCGGCCGGATCATCGACGTCACCGGGCACCGCTCGTCGGAGGACGTCTGCCTGGCCGCGGACGCGCTGATCACGGACTACTCGTCGATCATGTTCGACTACGCCAACCTGGACCGGCCGATCGTCGCCTACGCCGACGACTGGGACGTCTACCGGGAGACCCGGGGCGTCTACTTCGACCTCATGGAGCTCCCACCGGGCCGGGTCGCCCGGACGCCCGAGGAGCTGGCGGCCCTCTTCCGCGACGGCTCCTACGCGGACGAGACCGCCAGGTCGCTGCGGGCGGCGTTCCGGGAGCGGTTCTGCCAGTTCGACGACGGGCGGGCCGCCGAGCGCGTCGTGCGCCGGGTGCTGCTCGGCGAGCCGCCCGAGTCGATCCCGGCCGTGATCCCGCTCGCGGAGCGCGTCCCGGCCCCCGCCGCCACCCCCGTAAGGAGCTGACCGAAGAAGTGCCCCGCTTCAGCATCATCGTCCCCGTCTACAAGGTGCAGGGCTTCCTGCGCGAGTGTCTCGACTCGGTGCTCGGCCAGTCCCACGCGGACTTCGAGGTGATCGCCGTGGACGACCGCTCGCCCGACGGCAGCGGCGCGATCCTCGACGAATACGCCGCCCGCGACGACCGGGTGCGGGTGCTGCACCTGCCGGAGAACGTGGGCCTCGGCCGGGCCCGCAACGCCGGACTCGCGCAGGCGGCCGGCGACTACGTCCTGTTCCTGGACAGCGACGACCACTACACGCCGGGCCTGCTGGCCGCCGTCGCCGCACGCCTGGCGGCGACCGGCGACCCGGACATCCTGGTCTTCGACCACGTTCGCACCCACTGGTGGGGCCGGGGCGGGCGCAGCGAGGCGGCGGACCTGCTGGCCGCGGCGGGCCTGGAGACGTTCGGCATCCGGGAGAGCCCGCAGTATCTGAACCTGTTCCTGGTCGCCTGGAACAAGGCCTACCGGCGCTCCTTCTTCCAGGAACACGGCCTGCGGTACGCGCCGGGGCTGTACGAGGACGCGCCGGTCACCTACCGCTCGATGGTGCTGGCCGACCGCATCGCCTGCCTGGACCGGATCGGCGTGGAGTACCGGCAGCGCCGGCAGGGCGCGATCACCAAGACGCCCGGGCGCCGGCACTTCGACATCTTCCCGCAGTACGAGGGGCTGTTCACGTTCCTGGAGCAGCGCCCCGATCTCGACTGGGCGCGGCCGCTGCTGCTGGAGCGGGCGCTGGACCACATGCTGTTCGTGCTGGCCCGCGAGGACCGGGTCCGGCCCGCCGACCGGGGCGACTTCTACCGCGAGATCCGCTCCTTCCGCCGCCGCCACCTTCCCGAGGGCGGCTTCCCGCTGCCGGACGGCTGGCGTGGCGCCGAGATGCGGCTGCTCGCCTCGGCGCCCTACGCGTCGTACGCGGCGGCGCGTGGGCTGCGGGATCTGCGCGCCGCCGCCCTGGGCGGACAGCGGAGGGTCGCGAAGAGCGCGTCGGAGACGGTCCTGCGCGGCTGGTACGCGGCCCAGTCGAAGCGCCCCCTCGATCCGCACCTCGCCGTCTACTCGGCCACCCACCACCGGGGGGTGACGGGTGATCCGGCCGCGATCCACGACAAGGCGCGCGAGCTAGCCCCGCACATCCGGGGCGTGTGGGTGGTCCGGGAGGACGCGGTGGACACGCTGCCGCCCGGCGTCGACCATGTGACGCCGGGCTCGCGGCGCTACCACGAGGTCATGGCGCGGGCCACGTACTGGGTGAACAACGTCAACTGGCCCGGCACCCTGGCCAAGCGGCCGGGCAGCGTGCACATCCACACCCACCAGGGCACCCCGCTGAAGTACATGGGCGCCGACCTGCTGACGAAGCCGGGGGCCCGGTACGGGTTCGACGTGCCGCAGATGCTGCGCCGCGCCGACCGCTGGGACTACAGCCTGGTCGCCGGGCGGCACGCGGAACGCGCGTGGGAGCGGGCGTACCCATGCCACTTCACCTCGCTGCGGACCGGCAGCCCGCGCAACGACGTGCTGGTCGGCGCCGGTCCGGAGCGGGGCCGGGAGGTGCGCGAACGGCTCGGCGTCCCCGCCGACGACACGGTCGTGCTGTACGCGCCGACCCGGCGCGACTACCGGCGGGGCGGCCATGTCGACCGGTTCGACCTGGCCCGGTTCGCCGCGGACCTGGGCCCCGGGCACACGCTGGTCGTCCGTCTGCACCCGTCGCTGGCGGGGGGCGTCGCGCGGGGTCTCGGCCTGTCCGACCTGCACCGCCGGGGCGTGCTGGTGGACGCGACCGACGAGCCGCACGTCGAGGACGTGATGCTCGCCTCCGACGTGCTGGTCACCGACTACTCCGCCCTGATGTTCGACTACGCCCTGCTGGACCGGCCGATCGTCGTCCACGCCGACGACTGGGGGGCGTTCGCGGCGAGCCGGGGCGCCTACTTCGACATCACGGCCGACGCGCCGGGCCATGTGTCGCGCTCGTACCGTGAGCTGACCTGGCTGTTCGCGTCCGGCACCTGGCAGGACGCCGAGGCGGCGCGGCTGCGCTCCGGCTTCCGGGAGCGGTACTGCGAGTTCGAGGACGGGCGGGCCGCCGAGCGGGTCGTCCGGCTGCTGATGCTGGGCGAGCGGGGCGGGACGCTGCTGCCCGCGGCCCGCCGGACCGAGGGTGTCCGCACCCGTTCCGAGGCGCTGATCGACAGATGAGAACTCCCGCAACCCCCGAGGCCGTTCCCTCCCTGCCCGGTCAGCGGGCCTCCTCGGCCCGGCCACCGGCGGTCGCCGAGTCACCGCGGCCGGTGCACTGGTGGCACGCCGCGCTGGTCGCCGTGCCCACCGCCGCCCTGTTCGTACTGGGCTACCGGCGCCGCTGGATCTGCGACGACGGGCTGATCTACCTGCGCCCGGTCCGGCAGATCCTGGCGGGCAACGGGCCCGTGTTCAACGTCGGGGAGCGGGCGGAGAGTTCGACCGGCACCCTGTGGCAGTGGCTGCTCGCGCTCACCACGTGGGTCACCGGCGAGGACCCGGCGTTCCTCGCGGTGGGGCTCGGCCTGCTGCTGAGCACTGCCGGGTTCGCGTTCGCCCTGCTCGCCACGTGCCGGCTGCACCGGGGCGCCGGGCTGCTGCTCCCGGCGGGCGTGTTCGTACTGCTCGCGGTGCCGCCGTTCTGGTCGTACATGACGTCGGGTCTGGAGAGCGGTCTCGGCGCCTTCTGGACCGGCCTGTCGTGGTGGCTGCTGACGCGGACCCGGCGCGGCCAGGAGGCCCGGGAGACGTGCACGGCCGCCTTCGTGTTCGGGCTGGGTGCACTGGTCCGGCCCGATCTGGCGGTGGTCACGGCGTGCTTCCTGGCGGCCCAGTGGTGGGTGCTGCGTCCCTCCCGGCGCGGCACGGCGGCGATGCTGGCCTCGGCGGGGGCGGTGCCGCTGGCGTACGAGGTGTTCCGGGCGGGGTACTACGGGATCCTGGTGCCGCTGCCCGCCATCGCCAAGGAGGCGAGCGCCAGCGACTGGAGCCGGGGCGCCGGGTATGTGCAGGAGACGCTCGGGCCGTACTGGCTGTGGCCGGTCGTGCCGGTGCTCGCGGCGCTGGCCGTCCTGCTGGTGCGGTGCACCCGCCGGCAGCAGCGGGATCGCGCCCCGGGGCGGGCCTCGCTCGCGGTGCTGCTGGCCCCGCTCGCCGCCGGTCTGCTGCTGGCCGGGTACGTCGTGCGCGTCGGCGGCGACTACATGCACGCCCGCATGATCCTGCCCGCAATTCTGCTGCTGCTCCTGCCGGTGCTGGTCGTGCCCGCGACCAGGGTCACGGGCGTGGCGGGCGCGCTGCTGGTGGTGTGGCTGTGCGCGGCGGTCAGTCCGCTGCGGGCGCCGTTCGACGTGCGCAGCACGCCCGGCTCGTTCAACGTGCGCAGCTCCGACGTGGAGGGCCTCGGCGACCACAACCCGGTGCGCACCGGCACCTGGGTGGCCAACTGGCCCGCTCTGCCGGAGGGGCGCGCCATGCTGGCGCGGGCCGAGCGCGCGCCCGGGCCGACGCTGCTCTACTTCGACGCCGCCCGGCGGCTGCACGCCACGCCGATGCGGGCGGACTCCCCGTACCGGGTGGTGATCGTGGGCCGCCATCTCGGTGTGACGGGGGCGGCGGCGCCGCTGGACGCCTACGTCAACGACGCCTGGGGGCTGGCCAGCCCGATCGGCGCGCATCTGGCGCTGGAGCGGTGGAGCTGGCCCGGGCACGAGAAGTTCCTGCGCAACTACTGGGTCTTCGCCGAGTGGGCGGCCGAGCACCCGCCGCAGCGCGACCTGCTGCGCGCCGGGGCCCCGCGGGAGGCGGTCGAGGCGGCCCGGGCCGCGCTGGGCTGCGGCGAACTCGCGGAGCTGAGGGAGTCGGTGCGCGCCCCGCTGACCACCGAGCGGTTCTGGCGGAACCTCACCGGGGCGGTCGAACGGACGCGGTTCCGGTTCGCGCGCTGGCCGGCGGCGGCGCAGCAGGCGCTGTGCGACCGACCGGCAGGTGGCGGCAGCGGCCTCACCCGATGAAGTGATCCGGGGTCAGGGCACGCGTAGGGGCGGGAACATTCGGCGCATGCCCCAGACCCCTTCCCCCCTCCTGTGAGCGCCTCGGTCCTGGTCCGGCGGGCGGTGCGCGGCGCGACGGCACTGCGCGGCGGCCGTGTCGCAAGGCTCACCCCGTACCAGTTCTACGGCGCCCTGTTCTGGCTGGTGATGACGCTGGCGTACTGGCGGGTCCCGCTGTGCTGCGACGCCGGGCAGCACGCGGCGGTCGTCGAGCGGCTCAAGGACGATCTGCTGCACCCGGCCCACTCGATGGCGGACCTGCCGGGCGAGGGCAGCCCGTACTACGGCCCCTACGCCGTCGCCCAGGGCGTGCTGGCGCGGCTGACGGGGCTGACGGGCTGGGAGGTCGTGAAGCTCGCCGGGCCGGTGCATCTGCTGGTGCTGCTCACGGGGCTCGGCCGGTTCGTCAGGACCCTCACCCCGCGCCCCTGGGCGCCGGTGTGGGCCCTGCTGTTCATGACGCTGCTGTGGGGCACCGCGCGGATCCTGTGGAGCGGCTACCTCGGGCTGATGTCGATGACGACGAACCTGGGCTACCCGTCCGCGCTCGCCATCGGGCTGACGTTCTGGGCGTGGGCCTGGACGGGCACCCGCGCGCGGGACGACGCCCCGGCGGTGCGGTTCGTCGGCCCGAGCGGGCTCGGCGGCTGGTGGGGGTACGCCGGGATCGGCGCACTGTACGGGCTGATCCTGCTCACCCACCCCGTCACGGCGGCCTCGGCTCTCACCGGGGCGGTGGCGATCGTGGCGTCCCGGCAGCGGGGCTGGCGCCGGCCGGTCGTCGCGCGCTGGGCGCTCGCCGGGGCGGTCTGCGCCGGGATCGCCCTGAGCTGGCCGTACTACGACGTCCTGAGGCTGGTGAACGACACCGGCATGGACGCGATGCACCGGCAGCTGTACGAGAGGATGCTCGCCAACTCCTGGCTGGCCCTGCTCGGCCTGCCCGCCCTCTGGGCGCGGGCCCGCCGGTCGGCGCGTGATCCCCTGGTGTGGATGTTCCTGCTGGAGTGCCTGCTGGTGGCGTACGGCTGGGCGAGCGGGCACTACACGTACGCCAGGGCCCTGTGGGCCGTGCTGGTGCCGCTGCAGTTCGCCCTGGCGGTGGAACTGGCGGCGCCCCGGCCCTGGCGGCGGGCCCGGCGGGTGCTGGGCGGGGCCGCGGCGGCCGGGGTGTGCGCCGGGTTCGTCACCGTGCACGCCGGGGCGGTGGTACCGCGCTCGGTCGACCCGGTGGGGTTCGCCCAGCCGACGCGCTGGCCGTCGTACGACTGGGCCGCGCGGCACATCGGGCCCGGCGAGGTGGTGATCACCGACGGGCACTTCGCCAGTCACACGATCGCCGGGTACGGGCCGAACCTCGCGGCGCCCATCTGGCCCGACCCCGCCCTGGACGAGCGGCGGCGGGAGCGCCGGGCGGCCGACGTCCGGGCCTATCTCGCCCCGGCTTCGACCCGCGCCGAGCGGTCCGCCGTCGTCCGCCGCTACCACGTGCGCTGGCTGCTGCTGACGCGCTGGCACCCAGTGCCCGAGGAGGCCGTGGTGGTGGCGTGGAGCGCACGGACGGGGGAGGTGCTGGCGCGGGTCGGGGGATGAGCCTCGCCGGCTCTCGGGGTCACTCGATGACGAGGTCGACCTCGATGTTGCCGCGGGTGGCGTTGGAGTACGGGCAGACCTGGTGGGCCTGCTCGACGAGCTTGCGGCCGGTCGCCTCGTCCACGCCGTCGGGGAGCTCCACGCGGAGGGTGACGGCGAGACCGAAGCCCTCGCCCTGCTTGCCTATGGAGACCTCGGCGGTCACGGCGGCGTCGCTGACGTCGACCTTGGCCGCGCGGCCGACGAGGCCGAGGGCGCTGCCGAAGCAGGCGGCGTAACCGGCGGCGAAGAGCTGCTCGGGGTTGGTGCCCTGGCCGTTGCCGCCCAGCGCCTGGGGCGTGCCCAGGGCGAGGTCCAGCACGCCGTCGGAGCTGACGGCCCGGCCCTCGCGGCCGTGGGTGGCGGTGGCGACAGCGGTGTAGAGCGCGTCCATGGAAAACCTTCCCTCTCACGTCAGTGTTCGGCGGCCCGCTTCCGGGCCGCCTGACAACCAGAAGTAGAGCACACAATTTAATTGTGCGCAACTAAATGACGGGCGCGAGCTATCCTGGGCGTATGAACACGCCCGACGACGACTGGCTCCGCCTGGACCAGCAGATCTGCTTCTCCCTGCACGCGGCCTCCCGCGCCTTCAACGGCGTCTACCGCGGGATCCTCAAGGACCTCGGGCTGACCTACCCGCAGTACCTGGTGATGCTGGTGCTGTGGGAGCACGACGAGCTGCCCGTGAAGAAGCTCGGCGAGCACCTGCGTCTCGACTCGGGCACGCTGTCGCCGCTGCTCAAGCGGCTGGAGGCGGCGGGTCTGGTGCGCCGGGAGCGCAGCGCCCGCGACGAGCGGTCGGTGGAGGTGCGGCTGACCGAGGAGGGCGTCGCGCTGCGCGGGCGGGCCCTTCAGGTGCCCCGCCGGATCGCGTCCTCGACCGGCTTCGGCGCCGAGGAGATCCGCACCCTGCGCGCCCGCCTCGACGAGCTGACCACCGCGCTGGACGCGGCCGCGGCACTCGCGGAGCCGCAGGGCGGTCCGTCCTCGGCGGCGGCCGCGGCCGCCGCCGAGCAGCCGTAGCGGCCGTAGCGGCCGTAGCGGCCGTAGCGGCAACGGACGCTACGGCGGTGGGGGCCGGGAAGGGGCCACGGGCGTCGGAGGCACGCCGAGTGAGGGGGGTGCGGGGTGCCGCGCTCGGCGGCACCCCGGGGACCGGGGCGCCCACGGGTGGCAACCGGCCACGAGCCGTTTCGCGAGACGACTTCACCGGCCGGGCCGGGACGCCCGCGATGCGCCCGGCAACCGGCCGTGGGCTGTTTCGCGAGACGACTTCGCCGGCCGGGCCGAGGCGCGACGCAGGGCGCCCACGGATGCGCCCGGCAACCGGCCATGAGCTCTATCGAGACGACATCGCCGGTCGGGTCGAGGCGCGCGTCGGGGCGCTCACCGATACGCCGGGCGACCTGCACTCGGCCGGATCGCGGGGCGGCTCACCGCCGGCCGGGGTGAGACCGGAACCGGGGCACCCGCCGATACGCCGGGCAACCGGCCCTCGGCCCCGTCACGGGGTGGCTCTTCGGCGGACGGGGTGTCTTGGGGGCGGCGTCGGACGTAGAGGCGCAGGAGCACGTCGTCGCGGACGCGTTCCTCGTGGACATACTCCTCACGCACCGTGAACTCCGCGGCCAGCACGGCGAGTTTGGTGCGGTCGGCCGGGTCGGGCAGGTCGCGGCGCGGGTCCAGGGCGGACCGCTCGGCGACGACCCAGACACGGTCCACCGAGGCGAGCCGGCGCCGCAGCTCCATGGAGTTCGCCTCCAGCCCCCACAGCGTCCCGGAGCGCGGAGCGGACTCCCGCAGCGCGATGTCCCGGGCCCGCCGGAACCCCTTCGGGTAGGCCAGCGCGGCGAGCCTGCCGACCGACGGCACGAACAGCACCGGGTCGCCGGGGCGCATCTGGCGGAGGGCGAGCGCGGGCACCACGGCGAGGTTGTCCGGGCGGTGGGCGGCGGACCGGTCCTGACGGTGCACCGGGAGCTGGCTCAGGAAGGCGAGGGTGAGGGCGAGCACGCCGGTGACACCCAGCAGGGCCCGCACCCGCCTGCCGCCGACCCGCATCCGCCGCCCGTCGAACCGCACCCTCCCCAACGCCCGGCCGACCCGCCCGGCCCCGGCCGCGGCCAGCAGGGACGCGCCCGCCAGCGCGTAGAGCACGTACCGGTCGTGGTAGAGCGGCCGGACCTGCGACACGGTCATCAGGATCCCCGGCGGCACCAGCAGCAGCGGCAGCGCGACCGCGGCCGTCCGCCGCTCCCGGAGCCCGACGGCCATCAGCAGCAGCGCCCCCCAGAACACCGGTCCCGCCGGGCCGGGAGAGAAGTTCCGGGCCAGCCTCTCCACCCGGTCCCACCCCGGTGACACCAGCCACGCCACCTGCCCGGACTGCCCCTGCGACACCCACACCAGCGGCAGTACGAGCAGGGCCACGGCGCCCGCCGCACGCCCCCAGCCCGACCACACCCTCCTCGGCACCCGCCACAGGGCCAGCGTCACCGCGTGCGCCCCCAGCACCGGCACCGCCAGCTCGTGCAGCACACAGGTCAGGGCGACGACCGTCCCGTACGTCCACCAGACCCGGGCGCCCCCAGCGTCCACCGCCCGCACCAGCAGCAGGGTCGCCCCCGCCACACCCGCCGCGACGAGCGCGTACGACCGCCCCTCCTGGGCGTAGTGGCCGGTCATCGGGGTGATCGCGTAGAGGACCCCGGCGCAGAGGCCGACCCGGGGCCCGGCCAGCCGGACGCCCAGCGCCGCGACCAGGCCGGCGGTCGCCGTCGCCGCGCAGACCGACGGCAGGCGCAGCACGACCTCGCTCGGGTGGACGGCCAGGACGGCGTGCATGAAGAGGTAGTACAGGCCATGCACGGCGTCCACCTCGTGCAGCAGCCGCCAGATCTGCGGAACCGTGCGCTGCGCGACCTGGAAGGTGACGCTCTCGTCGCCCCACATCCCGCCGCGGTCCAGCCCCCACAGTCCGATCATGAGCATCACCGCCATGGGCACGGCCACCGGCACCGCCGTGGGCGTCACCCCCACGCCGAACCGGCCGCTCCCCCTCGACTGTCCGCTCTTCACGGCCCGATTCTGTGCTGAATATGAGGCTTCAAAGGGGTTTGATGGTGTGTTAGCACTTTCATGTCATTCGCCCGGCTTACGATCCGCCGTGATGAATGCCGAGAGTGACACCGTCAGGGACACCGCGGGGCCTGCCGGCGGGCCTGGTGAGAGGCCGCCCGCCGAGGTCGCCGTCGTGGTGATCGGTTACGACGACGCCGCGCATGTGACGGACGCCGTGCGCTCGGCGCTCGCCCAGGGGCCGGCCGTGCGCGAGGTGGTGGCCGTCGACGACTGCTCGAAGGACGGCAGCGCCGGCCTGCTGGAACGGCTGTCCGCCTCGGAGCCACGCCTGAAGGTGATCCGCCGCCGGGCCAACAGCGGCGGCTGCGGCACCCCGCGCAACACCGGGCTCGACGCGGTGACCTCGCCGTACGTGATGTTCCTGGACAGCGACGACGTCCTGCCGCCCGGCGCGGTCGACGCGCTGCTGGCGGCGGCCGAGGGTGCGCACGCGGAGGTGGTGAGCGGCCTGTGTGTGCGCCGGGAGCTGCCCTCGGGGCGCGAAACCCCCTGGCAGCCGCGCCTCTACGCGCTGCACGCGGTGGTGCCGCGCCCTATGCAGCGAACACGCCTGGTCCACGACACCCTCTGCGTCAACAAGCTCTACCGCACCGCCTTCCTGCGCGCGCACGGCATCCGCTTCCCCGAGGGCCGCTTCCCGTACGAGGACGTCGTCTTCACCGCACGCGTCCTCGCCGCGGCGCCGCGCATCGCCCTGATCCCGGACCGGGTGTACGTCTGGCACGTGCGCCGGTCCCAGGCGCGGCTGTCGATCTCCCTGGACCGGTCCGGCGTCGAGAACTGGCGGGCCCGGACGGAGGCGTGCCGCCAGGCGTACGAGGTGCTGCTGGGCGCCGGGCAGAAGGAACTCGCCCGGACCGCACGCGCCAAGTTCCTCGACCACGACCTGCGGATGTACGTGCGCGAACTGGGGTTGCGCGACGCCGCCTACCGGCGCGCGTGGTGGGAGCTCACGCGGGCGCATCTCGCGGAGTACGACGCCGACGACTGGGCGCGCAACCCGGCCGCTCCCGGCCGACTGATCGGGCGGGTCGTCCTGGCCTCCCCGGAGCCGTGCGACCTGCCCCGGCTGCGGGAGCTCGCGGCCCGCCCGGCCCGCCTGTACCCGCCCTACGCCCGCGCCGCGGACGGCACGCCCGTCTGGTCGGACGCCGTCCCGCAGGTCTCCCTGGAGCCGCTGCGGACCCGGCCGGTGCGGGCACTGCCCCTCGCCGTCGACGCGGAACTGCGGCCGGGCGCGCGGGGCACCCGACTGCGGCTGCGCCTGCACGAGCTGTACGGGCGGGTGGCGCAGGCGGGGCCGGAGACGGTGGACGTGGAGTGGTGGCACCGGGACGACGGGGACGTGGTGGTCCGGGGCCCGCGTCTGACGCTCGCGCCCTGTGCGGGGGTGTCCGGGGCCGACGAGACCGCCGATTCAGCCGGTCACGGCAGTTCCGTCGCTTCCGTCGCTTCCGCCGGTTCCACCGGCACCTGGTCGGCGGAGGCGGCCGTCGATCTGCACGCGCTGGCCGCGCCCGGCGCCGGCACCTGGGATCTGCGCCTTCGCATCCGCTTCCGCGACGGCGCGAGCCGCGACGTCACGGCGCACGCCCTCACGGGCGCCGGTCTGCTGCGCCGCCGTGTCGTGCCGAGCGCCCGGCACGGCGTGGTACTCGTCCAGCCGTACACCACCCACTCCGGCGCGCTGGCACTGCGCGTGGCCCCGGGCGTACGCGGGGTGCTGTCGGTCGTACGCGCACGACTGCGCCGCCTGCTTCACTGAGAGCACGCGAGTACGACCGACCACGACGGACCGGCGCACAGCACCACCACGGGCGAACTGACGAGGGGACGGCCGCACATGACCTGGTTGATCACCGGCGGCGCCGGCTACATCGGCGCGCACGTCGTACGGGCGATGACCGCGGCGGGCGAACAGGCGGTGGTGTACGACGACCTGTCCACCGGGATCGCCGAGCGCGTGCCCGACGGGGTGGAGCTGGTGGTGGGCTCGACCCTGGACGCCGAGCGCCTGGCCCGCACCCTCGCGGACCACGAGGTCACCGGCGTCGTCCACCTCGCGGCGAAGAAGCAGGTGGGCGAGTCCGTCGAACTGCCGCTGCACTACTACCGGGAGAACGTCGAGGGCCTGCGGACCCTGCTGGACGCCGTCACGGCGGCGAAGGTGGCGTCCTTCGTCTTCTCCTCCTCGGCGGCGGTGTACGGCATGCCGGACGTGGAGCTGGTCACGGAGGAGACGCCGTGCCTGCCCCTGTCGCCGTACGGCGAGACCAAGCTGGCCGGTGAGTGGCTGGTCCGCGCGACGGGCCGGGCCACCGGGCTGTCGACGGCGTCCCTGCGCTACTTCAACGTGGCGGGCGCGGCGGCTCCGGAACTCGCGGACACCGGCGTCTTCAACCTCGTGCCCATGGTCTTCGAGAAGCTCACGCAGGACGCGCCGCCGCGCGTCTTCGGCGACGACTACCCGACGCCGGACGGCACCTGCGTGCGCGACTACATCCACGTCGTCGACCTGGCCGAGGCCCATGTCGCGGCGGCCCGGGCCCTGCGCTCCTCCCCCGGCCGCGACCTCACGCTGAACATCGGCCGGGGCGAGGGCGTCTCCGTGCGCGAGATGATCGACCGCATCAACGCGGTCACGGGCTACGACCGTCCGCCCGCGGTCACCCCGCGCCGCCCGGGCGACCCGGCCCGGGTCGTCGCCTCCGCCGACCGCGCGGCGGCGGAACTGGGCTGGAAGGCCCGGCTCGACGTACAGGACATGATCACGTCCGCGTGGGAGGGCTGGCTGCGGCTGCACCCGGAGGCGGGCCGGGGCTGACCCGTCTGGCCCCCTCCCTGACGGCGGGGGCTCTCAGACCTGCGGGCGGGGGCTCTCAGACCTGACGGCGGTGGCTCTCAGAGCGCCCGCAACGCCTCCGCCGTCGCCCGGGCCAGAGCGCCCAGGTACCCCTTCGGCAGCTTCGAGTTGCGGATCACCACCGAGCGCCAGTACAGCGGGCCGGAGATCAGGTCGAGCGCGAGATCGTGGTCGATGCCCTCGCGGAGTTCCCCACGGCGTTCCGCCGCCGTCACGATGCCTGTGGCGACGCCGTCCTGCCCCTCGCGCAGGGCCTTCTGCATCGCCTCGGCGATCTCGGGGTTGCGGGCCGCCTCGGCCTGGAGGTCGGGGATGATCTGCGAGGCGACGGGGTGACGCAGGGCGCGGGACGTCACCTCGTAGAGGAGCCGCAGGTCGCCTTCGAGTGAGCCGGTGTCCGGCGCGGGCAGGCCCTGCACGGCGAGCGCCGAGACGATGTCGAGCACCAGGTGCAGCTTCGAGCGCCAGCGGCGGTACACCGCCGTCTTCCCGACCCCCGCCCGGCGCGCGATCCCCTCGATGGACATCCGCGCGTACCCGACGGCCGCGAGCTCCTCGAAGACGGCCGCCCGGATCGCTTCCGTCACGTCCTCCCGCAGCACGGCCGCCCCCGCGGGGGCCCGGCGGCGCGGGGGCTGCTGGGGCTCGTCGGGCTTCGTCGTCATGCCGACAGCATAGGGCGTCACGACGAAACGGTTGCGTTCCGACGTTCCCCCGTCGTACGCTCCCGTTACGACGATACGGCCCCGTCCCGACGTAAGGATTCGTGAAGAGTCCGGCAAAAGCCACCCCTCTCCCCTTGCTCTTCGCGGCCTTCTGGTCCCACACCCCCCGAGCGAAAGCAGCGGATGTGAGTACGGTCCTCCACACACCGCCCC
>NZ_JAIGQA010000136.1:0-23564 GCF_019733245.1 Streptomyces sp. WAC04114 | reverse complement strand
CTCCTCCTGGCCGCCACCCTCACCACCGGCCTCCTGACCACCACCCCCGCCACCGCCGCCCCCTCCGGCCTGGCCGGGGACTTCAACGGCGACGGCTACCGGGACATCGCGACCGGCGCCCCATGCACCACCGTCGGCTCGGCCTCCTGCGCCGGTGCCTTCGTCGTGCTCTACGGCTCGGCGTCCGGTGTGTCGGCCACCCGCAAGGCCGTCATCACCCAGAACTCCACGGGCGTGCCCGGCACCGCCGAGTCGGGCGACCTGTTCGGCGCCTCCCTGGCCGCCGGCGACCTGGACCGGGACGGCTACTCCGACCTCGTCGTAGGCGCCCCCAACGAAAGCGTCGGCGACCGGGACGGCATCGGCTCCGGCACGGTCCTGTGGGGCAGCAAGTCGGGCCTGGCCGGCGGCAAGGGGCTGCCGCAGCCCTCCACCCTCTCCGAATACGGCGGCTTCTCCCAGGGCATCGCGACCGGCGACTTCGACGGCGACGGCGACACCGACGTCACCCTCACCGGACAGAGCCACACCCGCCTCTACCAGGGTCCCTTCACCAAGACGGGAGGCCCGCTGACCCACACCCGCGTGGGTGAACTCGGCACCACGTCCGCGGTGATCGCCGGCGACCTCACCGGCGACGGCGCGGCCGAGCGCGTCTACCCGTTCGCCGTGGACGGCGACCCCGGCGGCGAGATCCTCTACTTCCGCTACAACGGCACGGCCCACAAGATGACCGAGCTGCCCAACGCCGACGGCTCCCAGGGCGCGATCGGCGACATCAACCACGACGGCTACGGCGACCTCGTCCTCGGCGACTCCACGGACCCGTACGAGCCCAAGCCCGTCGGCCACAAGGGCGGCCAGATCACCGTCTGGTACGGCGGTCCGAACGGCCCCGACCCGGCACAGCAGCCGACCGTCATCCACCAGGACACGGACGGTGTGCCCGGCGCGGGCGAACCGGACGACGGTTTCGGCACGTCGGTGAGCACCGGCGACATCAACGGCGACGGGTACGCCGACGTCGCCGTCGCCGCCCCGGGCGAGGACGTCGGCTCGGCGAAGAACGCCGGCTCGGTGACCGTGCTGTTCGGCTCCGCGTCCGGTCTGAAGACCAGTGGCGTGAAGTCGTACACGCAGGACACCGCCGGTGTGCCCGGGTCGGCCGAGTCCTGGGACAGCTTCGGGTCCGCCGTCGACCTGACCGACGTGACGAAGGACGGCAAGGCCGACCTGGCCGTCGGTGTCGACGGTGAGAACTCCACGGGCGGCCTGTGGTTCCTGCGCGGCTCCGCCTCCGGCCTGACCACCACCGGCGCGCAGGGCATCACCACCGCCGCCATCGCCCTCAAGTACGGCGCCAACTTCGGCTCCGCCATCGCCCAGTGACGCCCCGTCGACTTCCCCGTGAGGCACCTACCCCCATGCGCACCCGTATCGCTTCCACCGTCCTCGCCGCGGCCCTGACCCCGCTCGCTCTCACCCTCTCCGCCCCGGCCGCGCACGCCGCGCCGGCCGCCGCCCCCTACGACTTCAACGGCGACGGCCGCACCGACCTCGCGATCGGCGCGCCGGGCGCCACGGTCGCCGGGCAGGCGAAGGCGGGCGCCGTGAGCGTCGTCTACGGCAGCTCGAGCGGCCCGAAGAGCTCCACGCGCACGCTCCTCACCCAGAACACCGCCGGCATGCCCGGCACGGCCGAGGTCGACGACGCCTTCGGCTCCGCGCTCGCCTCCGCCGACCTGAACACCGACGGCTACGCCGACCTGCTCGTCGGCACGCCCGGCGAGGACGGCAGCGACAGCAACGACGGCACGGTCACCATCGTGTGGGGCTCGCCGACCGGCCTGTCCGGGGCCCGCACGCTGTTCAGCTTCTTCAGCACCGACTACGACCGCTACGGCCAGACCCTCGCCGCGGGCGACTTCGACAACGACGGCGCCCCCGACGTGGCGGTCGGCTCCACGGGGCCGATCACCCTCTCCCTCGTCGCCGGCCCGATCACCAAGACCGGCGCGCACAACGGCGGTTCTGGCTCGGGCAAGGACAGGTGGTCCACGTCGTACGGCATCACCCACCTGTCCTCCGGCAACGTCACCGGCGACGGCCACCCCCGGGTGATCATGCACGGCCGCTCCGCAGGCACCGACGACGCCGTCACCGCCCTGGCCGACATGGAGATCAGCAACTACACCGACTGGCTGCAGAACCTGCCCGCCGGGTACGTCTCCGCCGTAGCGGACATCGACAGGGACGGCTACGCCGACATCGCCGTCGGCAACGACCGCGAGACCTCCGCCGACCCGGCGGGCGCCCTCGGCGGCAAGGTCACGGTCGTCTACGGCGGACCGGACGGCCGGGACACGACCCGCGCCCCGCTCGTCCTCACCCAGGACACCGCCGGTGTGCCCGGCGCCGCCGAGAAGGGCGACCGCTTCGGCAGCGGCATCTCGCTCGGCGACATCAACGGCGACGGGTGCGCCGACCTGGCCATCGGCACCGCGGGCGAGAACAGCTCCGCCGGTGCCGTCACCGTGCTGTACGGCTCGGCGTCCGGACTGACGACCAAGGGCGCCACGTCGTACACCCAGAACACCGCCGGTGTGCTGGGTGCCTCCGAGGCGGGTGACCGGTTCGGCGAGCGCGTCACGCTCACCGACCACACCGGCGACCACCGCGCCGACCTGTCCGTCTCCGCGCCGGGCGAGAACGCCGGCGACGGCGCCGTCTGGTCCCTGCGCGCCACGGCGACCGGCCCGACGACCTCCGGCTCGACGAGCTTCGGCCCGAGCACCACGGGCGTCTCGACGGCCGGCACCCCGGGTTACGGCACGGCGCTCAACTCCTGATCACCACCACGTCCGACCCGACAACCCGACGACCGAAGACCGAAGACCGAAGACCGAAGACCGACGAGGATCCCGATGCGCAAGCGCACCATCCTCCTGGCCACGGCCCTCACCACCGGCCCGCTCAGGGCCTTGCCCGCGACGACGGCCACCGCCGCACCCGCCGCCGGCCCCACGGCCGACTTCAACGGCGACGGCTACGGCGAGGTGGACTTCGCCGCCCCCCGCGCCAAGGTCGACGGCCAGGGCATGGCCGGCTACGGCGACCTCGCCATCGGCGTCGTCTTCGAGGACGTCGGCAGCATCGAGAACACCGGCGCCACGATCCTGATGAACGGCTCCGCCTCCGGCGTCTCGCGCACCGGCGCCCGCACCTTCACGCAGGACACCGCCGGCGTGCCGGGCTCCGCCGAGGCCACCGACTACTTCGGCTCCGACGTCCTGCTGGCCGGCGTCAGCAAGGACGGCCACCCCGACTTCGCCGTGACCGCCAGTTTCGGGGACGAGGGCATCGGCGCGATCACCGCCCTGCGCGGCTCGGCCACCGGCCCCGTCACCGACGGCGCCCGCACCTTCGGCCCCGGCAGCCTCGGCCGGACCCGCTCCTACAGCGCGTTCGGCGCCGGCCTCATCGGCTGACGAACCAGGAGATCCCCATGCGCAAATCCACCACGACCGCCCTGGTCGCCGCCCTGCTGGCGACCGGCCTGACCCCCGTGTTCCTCACCGGCCCCGCCGCCGCGGCGGTCGCCAAGCACTACGACGACTTCAACGGCGACGGCCGCCGCGACCTCGCCTACGGCGGCTACAACGACGTCGACCGCGCGGGCGGCACGATCACCGTCGTGTACGGCACCGCAACCGGCCTCGACACCGCCCACCCGAAGTACCTCCACCAGGACAGCGCGGGCGTGCCCGGCTCCGGCGAGGAGGACGACCAGTTCGGCGCGTCCCTCGCGAGCGCGGACCTCAACAAGGACGGCTACGCGGACCTCGTCGTCGGCAACCCCACCGAGCACGTGGGCAGCGACGACTACCGCGGCACCGTCACCGTCCTGTGGGGTTCGAAGTCCGGCCTGTCCGGTGGCACCAACATCGCCCCCGTCGGCGGCGCGGGCGGTCACTTCGGTCGCGACCTGGCGACCGGCGACTTCACCGGCGACGGCTCCCCCGACCTGGCCGTGATCGGCGGCGAGGAGGCATGGCTGTACCGCGGCCCGTTCACCAAGTCGGGCACCACCGGCAAGGTCAGCAAGATCGACAAGAGCTCCGCGGGCTGGTACTCCTCCGCTCTCGCCGCCGGAAAGGTCGACGGGGACGGCAAGACCGACCTGGTCGTCATCGGCACGGAGATCAACGGCAGCCAGATCCGCGAGCGCGCCTGGTACCTCAAGGGCACCTCCTCCGGCCTCGCCTCGGGCGCGTCCAAGACGCTCAGCGACCAGCAGCAGGGCCTCTACCCGAGCCCCGTGATCGGCGACTTCGACATGAACGGCTACGGCGACATCGCCCTCGGCGTGCCCGACAAGGACAAGGGCAAGGGCGCGGTCACGATCTGGCGCGGCACCTCGTCGGGCCCGGGCACCTCGGTCACCCTCACCCAGGCCACCTCCGGCGTCTCCGGCAGCCCCGAGGCCGATGACAACTTCGGCTACGCGATCTCGGCCGCCGACACCAACGGCGACGGCTACGCGGACCTCGCGGTGGGCGTCCCGCACGAGGACGTCGACGGCAAGGCGGACCAGGGCGGCGTCCACGTCTTCCGCGGCGGCTCCGGTGGCCTCAGCGGCGCGCGTTCCTCGTGGATCGCCCAGACGGTGCTCGGCCCGGCCGACTCCCACGCCGCCTTCGGCTACACGCTGCGCCTGCGCGACCTGACCGCCGACGGCCGGGCGGACCTCGCCGTGGGCGCGGCGGGCGGCGCGCTCCTCATGCGCGGCACGAGCACGGTCCCGACGAAGACCGGCGCGATCACCCTGCCGGAGCTGGGCGGCGGCTTCGCCGACTGACCGGGCCCGAACGGGCCGGAAGGGGCCGGCCCGGGGGCGATGCGCCGCGGCCCGGCCCCACGGCCCGGGACAGGGCTTGATACACGGCCCGGTACAGGGCCCCGGTACACGGCCAGGGGCATGGCCCGTACGGCCGAACCCTGACACCCCACGGACCCCCAAAGCCCCTTCCCCTTAAGGGATGTCACAGCTCGGCCGCAAAGCCGGGCCCGGAAGCCCGGGCCCGGCACGCCACCGCCAGGGACCAGGTACGTTCGAAGACGTGGCTGGATTCAGG
The DNA here is from genome assembly GCF_019733245.1 of Streptomyces sp. WAC04114. Taxonomy (NCBI): domain Bacteria; kingdom Bacillati; phylum Actinomycetota; class Actinomycetes; order Kitasatosporales; family Streptomycetaceae; genus Streptomyces; species Streptomyces sp. WAC04114. The sequence continues at coordinate 18,429 of NZ_JAIGQA010000136.1, read as the reverse complement.
ATCGGACGCGGCCGGAACAACGGCGCTCCTCAGACGCGACCGCACAACCCTCCGTACGGGCAGCAGACGCCGCAGGGACCGTCGTACGGCTCCCCGCCGGCGCCGCAGCCGTACCCGCAGCAGCAGCCGTACGGCAGCGGCGGCGGCCCCTCGTGGCCGCAGCCGAACGCCGGGCACGGCGGCGGCTACGGCGGCCAGGGCGAGCCGGAGTACTTCGGCGACGGCGCGTACCCACCCGGCCCGCAGGGTCCGCACGACCCGTACGCGGCCAACAACCCGGGCCACACCCAGGCCTTCTCGGTCGGCGAGGACCCCTACACGCAGGGCGACACCTACCGCGCCGGCGCGGCGGCCCCGGCGCCCGGCCCGGTCGGCCCGCGCCTGCACTGGAAGCAGCTGCTCCGGGGGATCGTCCTCGCCCCCAACCAGACGTTCCTGCAGATGCGTGACTACTCGATGTGGGGCCCGGCCCTCATCGTCACGTTCCTCTACGGCCTGCTCGCCGTCTTCGGCTTCGACGGCGCCCGCGCGGATGCGATAAACGCCACACTGTCGAACGCGGTGCCGATCGTCCTGACGACGGCCGTCGCAATGGTGCTGAGCGCGTTCGTCCTGGGCGTGGTCACCCACACGCTGGCCCGCCAGCTCGGCGGCGACGGCGCCTGGCAGCCCACGGTCGGCCTGTCCATGCTGATCATGTCCCTCACGGACGCGCCCCGCCTGGTCTTCGCGATGTTCGCGAGCGGCGACGCGACGTTCGTGCAGCTGCTGGGCTGGGCCACCTGGATCGCGGGCGGCGCCCTGCTGACCCTGATGGTCAGCCGCTCCCACGACCTGCCCTGGCCGAAGGCGCTGGGCGCGTCGGCGATCCAGCTGATCGCACTGCTGTCGATCGTGAAGCTGGGCACGGTCTGATCTTCTGCGGCACGAGAGAGGGGCTCCCCGCGGGGAGCCCCTCTCTCTGTCTCCGTCTCAGTCTCTGCCCCTGTCCTGAACCCGTGACGAGGGCGAGACGTCAGGAGTCGCCCGTCAGCAGCGGGCCTGTGAGCGTCTCGCGGACCTCCGAGCACCTGCTCGTGCAAGCCTCGTCCGTCGTGGACCAGTCCGCCTGCTCTTCAGGGGAGCTTGTGGGCGAGGACGTCGAGGCGCTCGACGGAAGGTGGCTTGGCGAACAGTTCGTCGGCTCGTTCCGTCAGGGCGCTGCCCAGGCGGCCGGCGAGATGGGCCTGGCGTGCGTCGTCGTCGGGAAAGGCGTCGAAGATGGCGAAGGTGGAGGGGCTCAGGCGCACGGCGAACCAGGCGACGGTACCGGGCTCCTCCTGGACGAGGGCAAGGCCCTTACGGAGAAAGGCGGCGACCTCTTCCTCCTTGCCGGGCAGGGCCTCGACCTGTACGTGCAGCGCGACGTTGACGTCGGCCATGAGGTGGCTCCATTCTCATGCTCGGCCGCCCGGGAGCGGCAGGGCATCGAAGTGAACGGTTGACATCGAACGGGTCCTGTATGACCGCATCGATACCTCATCGTCCACCTTATTGCCCCGGTTCGCGGTCTTGGGCACGTCCATGCGTGGGGGTGCTCGGTGGCCGCACCGCGCTCTATGTAGCGCCCACTCCGCGCGAGGGTGAGAGATGCCGCCGGCTACTCACTGAACCGCACGAGACAGTCACCGAGATCGACATCGAGCACCTCAAGACCGAGAAGACGTTCGTCGATCCGAACCGCGAGCCGTACGAGGCAGAGCGCCGCTTGCCTTCAGCGCTCAGCCACGTAATAAGTGCAGTTCAGAGCGCTTCCTTCGACGGAGTGATCGGCTCGCCGGACTTACGTACCACGGGCAGAACACTCCACGGGAAGTTGATCCAGTCGTCGGTGCGCTTCCACACGTACTCGCACTTCACGAGTGACTGGGACTTCTCGTAGACGACGGCGCTGCGCACCTCGGCGACGGTGTCGAGGCAGAAGTCGCGCACCAGCTTGAGTGTCTTGCCGGTGTCGGCGACGTCGTCGGTGATCAGCACCTTCTTCTGCGAGAAGTCGATCACGTTGGGGACGGGGGCGAGCATGACGGGCATCTCGAGGGTCGTCCCGACGCCGGTGTAGAACTCCACGTTCACCAGGTGGATGTTCTTGCAGTCGAGGGCGTAGGCGAGCCCGCCGGCCACGAAGACGCCGCCGCGGGCGATGCTGAGGACTATGTCGGGCTCGTAGCCGTCGTCGGCGATGGCCTGCGCGAGCTCGCGCACGGCGACGCCGAACCTCTCGTAGGTGAGGTTCTCCCGTACGTCGCTCATGCTCGTGTCGCTCACACCTGGGTCCGGTGGAAGTTGAGGAAGGACCGGGAGGCGGTCGGCCCGCGCTGCCCCTGGTACCGGGACCCGTACCGCTCGCTGCCGTACGGGAAGTCGGCGGGCGAGCTGAGCTTGAACATGCACAGCTGCCCGATCTTCATGCCCGGCCAGAGCTTGATCGGCAGGGTGGCGAGGTTGGACAGCTCCAGGGTCACGTGCCCGCTGAAGCCGGGGTCGATGAACCCGGCGGTGGAGTGCGTCACGAGCCCCAGGCGTCCCAGCGAGCTCTTGCCCTCCAGCCGGGAGGCGAGATCGTCGGGCAGCGTGATGACCTCGTAGGTGCTGGCGAGGACGAACTCCCCGGGGTGCAGGATGAACGGCTCGTCGCCCTCCGGCTCCACGAGCCGGGTCAGGTCGGCCTGCTCGATGGCGGGGTCGATGTGGGGGTACCGGTGATTCTCGAACACCCGGAAGTAGCGGTCGAGGCGCACATCGATGCTCGACGGCTGCACCATCGATTCGTCGTACGGGTCGATCCGCACCCGCCCTGCATCGATCTCGGCCCGGATGTCTTTGTCTGAGAGAAGCACGCCCCGAGGATACGCAAGGCGCGCGGAGCGACCACAACCGGACGTCTCCGCGCGCCTTGTGCCTGTTGCCTACTGCTTGTCCGTTACCGCACCGGCCGTGCCGTCACTGCAACCATGGCCGCTGCGGCTGCCGCTGCTGTCGCTACCGCTTCTGATAGCTGACGGGCACCACGCTCCGGAGCCGCGCACAACGCGGGCACCGAAGCAGCCGCCCGGGGCCGAGCCGCTCGGCCTGCTGCATCGGGAACGAAGCGGTGCTGAACACGTGCCCATCGGCACAACGGACGACGGTGCGCTCCATCAAGTCCCAGAGTCCCTTCCCCAGAGCCGCGTCTGGCTGCTGCTTGCCTGACGACAAAAGCCACAGTACGGGATCAAAGGGACGCCCCTCCAGGCGGCACTCCGGTCCCGCCCGGACCCTCTCACGCCCCACCACGGTACGCCCCAACTCCGTTCCCCCGCAGCCGCATCCCATGCCTGAAACGCCCTCAGGCCCCGCGGCATCAACACCGGGGGCCTGACATGAGGTAAAGTGGCGATCGCTCGGACACCGACTCGGTCGGCGTCTTACGCGGGTGTAGTTTAATGGTAGAACATCAGCTTCCCAAGCTGAGAGCGCGAGTTCGATTCTCGTCACCCGCTCCATAGTGAAACCCCAGGTCAGCAGCCTGGGGTTTGCTTGTTGTCTAGACCACTTTCGCTCCGCCCTCCGCGTGCCCTAGGCCGAGATGAAGCGATCACTTCGGGGTGCGGGGCATGGCCGCGAAGTCGCTTATACAAAGCAGCAGTTCGCGGATGAGGCGTACACGGCCCTTCGCAGGCGGCTCCCCCCGAACCGCCCGTCGCCAGGCTGCGACGCAGGGAGGCCGTAGCGGATGTCATGAGCTGGGCCCACGCCGAGGTCGCCGAGCAGGCCGCTGATCCGGTCCTCGATCTCGTCGGACGACATGTCAGCGGACCACAGACACCTGCCGCCGGTTGTGCGCACCGCCGTGCGGCTGCCCCTTCTGCGCGGTGGCGGCAAGAGCTTGCCGCCGGACTTGCCCTGGGCAGAGGGGCTCGGAAGGCCGACCACCACGGTTCCCCCTTACTACTGGTGACCGGCCAGGAACCGCACCGCCAAGAGCTTGCGGGGCAGGCCGCCCCCGAGGGAACGCATGGCCTTCCTGTGACAGGGCCGCGCCGCCGCGCCCGGCCCCACACTGGCGCTGGTGCCGCGCGGACCGGTACCGCCCCCGCTCCGGAGCGGGGCGTACGCCGAAGACAGCCGTACGCCGTCGACCGGCTCGGCGGCGACCGATATCCGTACGCGTCGTACACCATGGGCCTGAGGCAAGGTCGCGGCGTTGATCGAGCCAAGTCGGGGAACCGTCGATCGACCGGTGTCTCGGTCTGCCGATGCGCCCGCGGAGGGGGTTTCCATGACTGGAGAGGCGGCGTGGTGGAGGGTGTCGGAGATGAGGGGCGGCGGTGGTCGGCGGCCGAGCCGGGTTTCTGGCGGCAGGTCGTCGGACAGCTGGGCACGGCCCTGATCGTGGTGGACCCCGCTGGACGGTTTCTGTCGGTCAACCCGGCCGCCGAGCGGCTGCTGGGCCGCGCCGCCGCGGCGATGCTCGGGGAGGACGCACACGACCTGCTGCACCGGGATGCGGACGGCGGCAGGGTCCCCCGGGAGCGGTGCTCGCTGCTGCGGGCCGTGGCCGAGAGGGTCGAGGCACGCGAGGAGGGCCACATCTGTTTGCGTGGGGACGGTCGCCTGATCGCGATCTCCTGGTCCGCTTCTCCCCTGCGGGACGACGGCGCCTTCATGGGCCTGGCCGTGCTGTTGACCGACGCCGCCGGCGAGCGCAGCGCGCGTCGGGAGCGTGCGGCCTACACACGTGCTCTGGAGGACCTCACCGAGCGGCTGACGCTGGTCGCGGAGATCACCGACGTGCTCGGTCAGACTCTGGAGACCGATGAGGCCCTCGCCCGGCTGGGCCGCCTGCTGGTTCCCCGCCTCGCCGACTGGGCGGCGGTGGACCTGCGGGTCGGTTCCGAACAGGTCCACCGTGTGGCGGTGACGGGCCCAGAGGGCCGGTACGCCGCGCAGGAGGACTGGCAGGAGCACCTCCCCGAGGCCGAGGAGGAGGCCCGCTCGCCTCTGGTCCAGGTGCTGAACGGCGGTGATCCCGTCCTCCAGCGCGAGGCGGACATGGCCGCACCGGTCACCTCCGCCCTGGCCACCGTCCACAGCGGCTTCCTGAGGGCCACCGGCGCGAGGTCCGCCGTCACGGTGCCGCTGAGCTCCGGGCGGCAGGTCACCGGCGCCCTGACGCTGGTGCGCACGGACCCGGCACACCCCTTCGACACCGACGATCTGACTGTCGTGAGCGACATCGGCCGACGGGTCGGCCTGGTCATCGACAACGCCCGCCGTTTCGGCCGCCAGCGCGCCGTCGCCGAGGCCATGCAGCGCAACCTGCTCGCCCCACTGCCCCAGCCCGGCCGCCTGCAGCTGGCCGCCCGCTACCAGCCCGCTCCGGCCGGCTCCCAGGTCGGTGGCGACTGGTATGACGCGTTCGAGCGGAAGGACGGCACGCTCGCGCTGGTCATCGGCGACGTCGTGGGCCACGACCTGACCGCGGCGGCCGGAATGGCGCAACTGCACGGCATCCTGCGCTCGCTGGCCTGGGACCACAGCGGCCCGCCCGGCGCCGTCGTCGACCGCCTCGACGACGCCATGCCCGCCATCACCACCGTTCCCATGGCCACCCTTGTCCTCGCCCTGCTCCAAGGCGACCCGCACACCGGTCCGTGGACGCTGCGGTGGACCAGCGCGGGGCATCCGCCGCCCCTTCTGCTGACCCGGGATGGACAGGCGAAGTACCTCGAAGCAGGACAGGGGCTCCTCCTCGGTGCCCCTCCGGGCACCGGCGGCAGCCGGCCGAGCGCCGCGCAGTCCCTTCCACCGGGTTCCACTCTCCTGCTCTACACCGACGGCCTGATCGAGATCCCCGGCAGCGACCTGGACACCGGCCTCGCCCGTCTGCGCCGCCACGCGCTCGCTCTCGCCCACGAACCGCTGGACACGCTGTGCGACCAACTGCCCGCCCGCATGCCGCCCGGCAGCACCGACGACGTGGCCCTCCTCGCCCTGCGTCTGCCGTCGCCCTGAAGGCGGTGACCCCGGTGAGGCGGGACCCGGGGGCTCAGGTGTCGAGGACCAGGACGCGGAACGGGCCGAGCGGGGCCGTCCGCGGTGTGTCGCCTTCGATGTACCGCCATCCCCAGGACCGCAGCGCCTCTACGGTCCTGTGGTCGGAGCGCTTCACCAGCGTGACGGCGACGGCGGCACCGTGGTCGGTGAGCAGCCGTTTCTGCAGGCGCCGGGCGAGGTTCCAGGCACGGTCCTGGTTCTGTCGGCGTACCTGGGAGGGGACGTGGATCCCGGAGATCACGAAGAGGCGTCCGGACGCGGCAAGCCGAAGCAGCCGCCCTGGAAGGTATCCGTCGAAGCCCTCCCACCAGGGGCCGTCGCCGCGTACGGGGAAGCCGTAGGCGCATCCGGTCAGCTCGGTGGTCTCCGCGATCAGCAGCTCGAATCCCGGTCGCCGTGCGTCGGCCGCAAGCCGCCGCAGGAAGGCGCTGCGGGCCTGGTTCCACACCCAGGGGCCGCCGCCGGACGTCTCCGCGTACAGATCGCCCAGTTCCTGCAGATGGTCCTCGATCTGACGCCGGGTCAGCGGACGGACACGTTGCCCTTCCCGCGGCGAGGAGCCCCGTTCCGGCCTCGGGCCGGGCTTCCGCGTCGCGGGCCGGTGCGAACCGATGGGGCGCCCGAGGAGTTCTGTGGTCGTCGGCGCAGCCGGCACGTTCACGGTCATGAGGAAAGCCCTGCTCGGGCACGGACGGACCCGGCCCGGCGTCGTCGGTCGCCGAGAGCGGCACCGGTGTCGGAGTCGGCGCGCGACGCCCTCGGTGTCTTCAACCGTACTCCCGCGGCCGTGCCCCCTTCGGGACCGACGGTGGACGAGAACGCCGAGGCGGGTACGGCGGTTCCGTCCGCTTCCCGACAGCTGAGGACGCACGGGAGTACGGTGGAGGTACCGAGGGCATGTCGCACACCGGCTTCCGCGCTGGTCTCGTCCTCGGCGAGACACTTCGCCGGAAGCCTCGCGCAGCGCAGGAGCTCCCGGAGACAGGTCAGCACGATGGCCCCGGCCTTCGATTCCTTCGCCACCGCCCAAGCGTGGCCGGAGCCCTACCCGCGCAGGGCCGTACTGCAGCTCTTCACCACCGGCGCCACGAGCACGAACGGCACCACCGGCACCCATGCGCCACCACGCGCCCGGGGGACGGCGGGCCCGCTTCTCCCAAGCTCTTCTCGCGTTCGACCGATCGTCAGGTCGTGACCGCCATGGACATCCCCCTCACGATCGCCGCGCTCCTCGTGCTCATCGCCGCGGGAGCGTACGTGATCCACCGGCTCAACTCCGCACACAGCGAAAGGATCGCTTTGCGTTCCTACAGCCGGTTCCTTCCCGGCCCCTCAGCCGCCGCCGACCGAGCCGCCGCCACCGGGAACGGACGACGCACAACACGCACGACCCGGCGGGGCGTTGAGGCCGAAATGGCCGACAGAACAGAGGTCACGTCCATGCCCGCGCCGCTCCGCCGCGGCCGCAGCCAAGGCACCGGCACCGGCACCGGCACCGGCACCGGCAGCACCCACGACACAAGCGAAGATCCGCCGGCGTACGAGACCGCCGATGGTGATCTCTCCTTGGGCGACCTCGCGGAGGTCCGCATCATCGCCGCCAGCCCCGACATCGCCCAACGAGTGGCGCAGCTGCTGCGCCGGTACCTCCGCTGCGACGAGCCCCGCAGCTACCCCGCGAGGCCCGACGGGCAGGGCACCCTGCTCCATCTCACCGTCGACACCGGGCATGTCGGCGAAGAGCCCTTTGCCCGGGCGCCCTGGCTGGCCACCAGCCACACCCAGGCACGACGCGCCCACACCGACGAGCCTGGCTGACGCCGGCCCGGTAGCACCGGCAGTCGTGTGACTGCCGCCCGAGGACAGGAAGGCGACCATGAACCCGCACAGCCGCACGGGCCCACCGCCGAGGGCCGGCGACCGCGCCCCCAGCCGCCCGGTACGCACGCCACCGCGCCCTGCCCGGCTCGCCCTGCGCCCGCCGACCTTCCCGCCCGGTCCCGTGTGCGGCGCCTGGTGGCCCCGCACCGACGACCTGATGACCGAACTTCCTGAGCTCACCGAGGCGTTCGACGCGACGCGAGGACGCGTGTCGCGCATGGCGTCCCACCGCGACACCTGGCCGACGGCGCCCTGTGACCTGCCCGTGCCCGGGCACACGGTGAAGGCCGCGTGGTTCGCCTCCGGTTTCGACCCGCACATGATCCGGCTCTTCTCGTACGGCGTCGGACGCTGGGACCTGCTCGTCGTCCCGTCCCGGACCGAGGCCGCCACGGCCGCACGGCTCATGGCTGCGGCCGCCGACCCCGCGCTGCACCTCACCGCGAGCGAGCTCCTGGCGGCCGAGCGACGCCTCCACGTCAAGGACGAGGCCGTACGCGAGCAGGGGCGGATGGAGCAGTGGGAAGACGAGGGCGGAGCACCTGGACGCCCCTGGGCCCCCCTCTCCGCCTCCGCAACTGTTGCGGTCCGTGACCGCCCACGTCGGACCGGCTTGCCGCCCGCCGGGCCTGACCCGAACCGACCGCTCCACAACCCGCCGAAGGAAACGCCATGATCACCACAGCGCCACCCTCACCACCCTCGCCGCCCACCCGCTCTCTCCTCCGCCTGCGCCTCGCGCCCCACAGTGCGCTGCCGCGTCGTCTCGACGGCGTGTGGTGGCCACGCTCCTACGACCTGCTGGCGGAGCTTCCGCAGCTGCTCGCCGCACTGCCACGCGCCTGGGGACACATCACCGGCGTCACGGTGAACGGAGCGGCCTGGTCCGCGGCGCCTGGCCGGATGCTCGTCGCCAACCAGGTCGTGCGACTGCGGAAGACGGTCGCAGCGCACGCCCCGGACACCGTCGTCCTGCTCTCCCCCGGCCATGGCCGCTGGGACCTGCTGGTCGTGCCGCCCGACACCACCGATGAGGCGGCCGAACCGATCATGACCGACGCGCTCAGCGACCGCGCCTGACACTCCAGGAGTGGCGTGGACGCGAGGAGGCTCCGAACAGGCAGGTGTTGAGCACGATGCCCGATCCCGATTACCCGCTTCCGGCAGGTTTGCCGGCGGACGGGGCACACGAGTCCATGCGTCCCGGAACGGCGCTCCTGCGGCTCACCACCACTCACGAACGCCGGAGCATCCTCGACGGGGCGGGTGGCCCCGTTCCAGGAATCTCGCCGCCGAACTGCCCGGCCTGGTCAGCGCACTGACCGGGCGCCTCGGGCCGATCACACGGATCGGCCTGGACTCCGCGGCCTGGGACGACATGCCGACGCGGATGACCGTCGACGACCGTGTGGTGCACATCGACGTCTTCTCCGTGGGCGACGACACCGCGCTCGTGCCCCGAGGGGACCAGGACCACTTCTCCCTGCTCGTGGTCCCACCCGACACGCCCCCCGAGGCGGCGCGAGCTGCGATGACCGAAGCGGTCCGATCCGACAACCCCAAGCGGGCCCAGTAGATCCTGATCGACACCAACACCCGCCGGCAGCTTCTCCTGGACGATTTCTCCTGAGGCGCATGAGTGAAGGCCCACGCGGCCGGCTCGTGCGTTGTCGGCGCGCGAGCGGAGAGGAACGTTGCCCGCGGCCCGGAAACACCTCTGTCGGATGCCGTGCCCTTGGCGTGCCCGTAAGGACGGCGAATCACGGTCGATTGCGGCGCTCTCCAATCCGAAAGCACGGGAATGCGAACCGCGTAGGCGCAGGTCAGACACGACGCACCCTCGCAAGCGCCGTCGCTTCCCAAGCTGAGAGCGCGAGTTCGATTCTCGTCACCCGCTCCACGAAGAAGGCCCAGGTCAGAGACCTGGGCCCTTTTGCTGTCCGCTGTGATCACTCGCCGCGTGCCGCGCTGCGACTCCATGGTCTCCAGGATGCAACGAGCCCCGCCGCTGCGGAGTGCGCGGCGGGGCCTGAGCGTGGGGGTCAGCGTCGCGTGACGTCAGTGATCAGAAGGCCGTTCGGGACGCTTCGATGGTCTTGCACTCGAGCTTCTTGGCGTCCTTGATCTCGTCCGCGTTCACCAGCGCACCAGCGTCCTTGTCGGTGAACTTCTGACCCTTGGCGAGGTTCTCGGCGGTTGACATGAAGTCGCCGACCTTCTTGCCATCGGCCAGGACCTCGCCCTCAACGAAGTACGAGTACCGGCGGTCGCCGTTGTTGGCGTAGTCGACGTGGATCGCCATCTCCTTGATGTCGAAGTCACCGGTGACCACGTCGCACTTGGTGACCTTGAAGTCCTTCATGACCTCGGACTCCTCGGCGCCGCCGGTCTTGGACTTACCGTCGCCGACGGAGGTGGAGTCGTACGACTTGTCCAGCTCCTCACTGGCCTTGTCGACGGCGGAGAAGAACAGGGCGTTCATGGCGAAGAACATCACGATCGCCACGGCCGACGTGACGAGGCCGGTGATGCCGGCGCCCTTGCCCTTGCGGACCTTGCCCGCCTTGGAGAGGCCGATGGCGCCGAAGATGATGCCAAGGATCGCGAGCGGCCATACGACAACGTTGAGGACAGGGATGAAGCTGACTACGACGGCGATGATGCCGAGGACGAGTGCGGTGGTGGCCAGGCCATTGCTGCCGGGCTGCTGCGGCTCGCCGTAGCCGGGCTGCTGGGGCTCGCCGTAGCCGGGCTGCTGGGTCTGGTGCGGGTACTGCTGGCTCATGGTCCCCCCTGGGACTTGCATTGTGACTTGCGGGTGTGTGACTTGTGGAGCTGTTGTGTGGTTGCCTCGAGCTAGCGTTATTCACCTGATCGTTATGAACTGCCGGGGGGCTGCGAGGCCGGGTCCCCGCTGCCTGTCAGTGAGTGAGCTTGCGCTGGGCGTCAGAGAGGGCTTCTCCAGGGGCACTTGGGGTTCCCACGACGGCTATCTCGTGGTGCGCCAGGAGAGCGCCGAGCGCGCTCTGGAGCGGAGTGCGGAGGAGCTCGCCGAGGCTCAGTGCCCAGGTCAGAGACCTGGGCTGTCTTGTTGCGCGGAGCGGGTACGGGGTGCGCGCCAGATCAGCACCCCTCCGCGTCACAAGGGCCGCGGGCTTACGTCCACAGGGTGTGGACACAGGTGCGACGGGAGACCCCAGACGTCGCGCCGGACTGTTCGCAGGAGGTCACAGCAACGCGCCGAGCGCGGCGATACTCCTCGTACAACTGGTCCCGGGTCTCGCACATGCCGACGGCCTCACCGGCCTCATTCACCGCTCGGCAGTCCCGGAACCCGGGGCAGTGCATCAGCAAGCGCACGTACGCGGCCCGCTCGGGGCCCTTCGGGCGCGCTGATGGACAAGGGTGTCCCCAAGCCGCCAGGGCCGCGGTAGTCACCGTGCCAGACCCCGGGCCAGATAGCGCGGGGAGCCACGGGGAACAGCGGTCACTCACCGAACACGTCCACATGTCGTGGCGCCGCTGCGCACCCAGGTCAGCGCGCCAATCGGCTGCGCACCCAGGTCAGCGCGCCAATCGAGCGCGGAGGACCCAAGCATCCCAAGCTGAGGGCGCGGGATCAGCCATGCACACAGGTCACTGCCCTGTGATGCCCAAGCGTTCGGCGCCCCACGGTGAGAACGTCATAGGTCCGGCCCATCCCTGCTGGATCTGAGCTACCTGGGACGGCACCGGACTCACCGGGTATACAACCCTGCCTCGCGCCCAGTTCGCCAGCAACCCCAGCGTCGTATCGACCGACGAGACCACCATGGTGACCCTCGCCCCGCCCTTACCCCAGGTGTTCCACAGTGCCCAGCCCTCGGCGCGGGCTTCGACACCGAGACGGGCACACGCCTCCTCGTAGGACTCCTCCAAACCCGAAGGCAAGGAGGTCGGCCGGAGCACCACCACGCCCGCCAACCGCACCGGTGGACGGTCCTCCTCGGGCAAACAGCCGTCGCCGGGAAAGTGGTAGTGCCGGATCTCGCGTGCAAGTGCGTTTACCGCTCGCTGCAGGGGCGTGGCATCGTCCGGGTCTGGTGCGTAAGACAGGTGGCCCTCGGCGGACGCCGCAGCGGTCACCGCCCTGGCAAGCCGCTCGATCTCCCGCAGGTAATCCAGCTCAGAGAGTTCAGGTCGAGGCACGCGACGGAGTCTCGCACCCGTCCGGCATCACGTGAAACCGGTTATCCGACAGCCCAGACCACAGCACGAAGGGGGCAGGTCGAGGATGGGGTAGTCGGCGCGGTGGATGCCGTGTCGTTGGTAGATGGGGTGCCGTTCGGGCTTCCACCACCGAGTTGATCAGCTCCTGGCGATCATCGGCCTGCTCACGCTCACCGGCGCGTTCCGGCTGCCGAAGCGCGGCTGAGCATGGCTCTGCGGAAGTGATTCGGCACGGGCACCGCCACTGATACGACGAGACTTGCCGCGACACGCGACCAGGAGCCGAAGCGGTTCGGCGAGGAGAAGCGTGATCGACACGTACATCATCAATGCGAGCCACACGTAGCCCGGCCAGGCGATCCAGCGGCCGATGTGCTGCGGCAGGTCCCTGGTGGTGGCCATGGCGAGCGGCGGCAACACGGCCAGTACGGCCAGGACTCGGGCACCGTACCGCGGGCCGAGCTGAACGTCGCGTAGGTGTCCGGGTCGAGCGGCGTGCCGAGTGCGGGATCGTCCTGGTCGTGGAGCGCTCCGCAGCGGCAGCGGCGGACCGAACCGGCCGGGCCGGTGGGGCGGTTGTGGACCGGGCCGAAGCTCGGTGCGGTGAAGGTGGCGAAGACGCGCGGGTGTGCGGCGACGCGTTCGGGACGCCCCTTGCCGCCGCGCGGTCCGGAGGTGATCAGGTGGAACGTGTCGCGGCGGTAGACCTCGACACAGGCCGCGCAGCGGGCCGTGCCGCGGTTGTTGCGGCGGACCAGGAGGTGACCGGCCGGGAGGCCGGCAGAGTCGAGGTGGTGGAGGACGTTGCCGACCTCGCCGGTGCGGGTGTTCAGGTCGCACTCGGTGCGGTGGCCGTCGAGGCGGAACGGGTGGGTGCAGCCGCCGAGGCCGGCGAGCTGGCGCAGGAGTGCGGGCTTGCGGTCGCCTTGCGCGCGATCACTCCGGCGCTGGATTCCGAAGCGTCCGACGAGGCATGGGATTGGCTGTACGAGGGACGCATCGAGACGCGGCGAGCCCTCGGTCCGAGCCCTGCGCCGTGTCGATCCCCCAGGACCGCATCCACGTGACATGGGCGACCCGCCCCGTGCTCTTCGTACGGTTGGCCCACCGCCAGGGTGTGAACTCCCCGCCTGCGCAGACTCCTTCAAGCCTGGAGCACGTGAACACCCGTCCTAGGGGCCACGCCGCACAAGAGCCTCAGTTTTCTCGACCCAGTCGAGGTACCAGTCAGCGAATCCGACCCGCCCGAGGGGACTGAACCGTCCGTCCCCTGCACGCTCGTCGACGCACACTTGCCCGCGCTGTGGGCCGGAGACGACCAGCCAGTCGAAGTAGCCGCACCCTTCGTGGCTGAGGCACACCGCGCCGGACAAGAGCCAGTCGGACAGCTCCTCGTCCTCCTCCAGCCAGGCGCGATACGCCGCGTCGAAGGCTTCCTCGTTGTCGAAGTCGGACTCGACGGGCTCCTTGCGCTCGTGCTCGGCCTGAGCACGCATGCTCTCTTCCACATCCGGGCAAGGGAAGCGCAGTCGCTCGTGGACGGTTCCGCCGCCGGGGTCACTCCACAGCCACCCGGCATCTGTGCGGGACAGGGTCGTGAGTCCATAGAAGGGCCCGGCACCGCCGGCGCCCACTTCGAGGAGGAAGGCCCGGTAGTCCGCGGGAAGCGACACACCCCACTGAGCCTCCGCCTCGGCGACATCCGCCTCTGACAGCGGATCAGCAAGCTGGAATTGGTGCCCCGTTCCTCCATGCCTGCCCCACGCACCGAAGGCCTCGTGCGCCTTGTCAGCACGGGCCAGACTCTCCACCCGCTCTCGGACACCGCTCCAGGTCATTGCCCCCATGAACCGAAGCGTAGGCCAACGGATCTATGCCGGGCCCACATGCAGCCAAGCCGAGACGCGCGACGTCAGGTATCCGGTGAGACGGCAGCGCCAACTATCCGCCGAGGCGGAACAGCCCACTCGCCCGACTGAGTTACGACCTTCTCCACTGGCGCTGAGGTCACGGACTCACGCATCACAAAGTAGGGGAAGTTGGCCCCTATGCACCTGACTGTGATCACCGATCGGCCGCTGGCCGATAACTTTTTGACCAGTGAAATCAAGCCATCTACATTCCGCGCTGGCTTGTTCTTTTCGGTCAGGCCTCACTGCTCTTGTCCCTGGGGGGACCCATGCACTGGTACATCGACGTCCTCAAGAAGTACGCCACCTTCAGCGGCCGCGCCCGCCGCCAGGAGTACTGGATGTTCACGCTCATCAGCTCGCTCATCTATGTCGTACTGATGGTCATCGACATCAGCACCCTCGGCACCGGCGTCATCGCCGTGATCTACGAGGTCGCCGTCCTGCTCCCCAGCCTCGCGGTTGCCGTCCGCCGCCTCCACGACACCGAGCGCTCCGGCTGGTGGCTGCTCATCGCCCTTGTCCCGCTGGTAGGCGCCATTGTCCTGCTGGTCTTCCTGGCCAGCGACAGCAAGCCGGAAGCGAGCGGGTACGGCCCGAACCCGAAGCTGGCCGCCGCGGCTGCCTGACATTCCCTCACTCAGGGGGGCCTGCTGTCCCAGCGGGGAAACACGGAGAACGGCAGTGGCCAGCAGGTGACTGCCGTTCAGTCCGTCCAGTGAATAGTTCGCCGGTCAGAGCCCGCACACCACCGCAGAGGCGCAGTACGGCTCAACCGAGGCGTCCACGCAGCTGCACGGCTGAGCCGAGCCTTGGTCGAACTCTTAAAACGGGTGTCGAGAGCCCACGTCATTCCTCGCGGTGCTGAGCGAACACCTGCTGCTGCTCGTCCCGCCAACTCCAGTTGGCCGGCCGGGAGAAGGGCAGGCTCCGGGCAAGGCTGGAGAACTGGTCGGATGGTTCGCGGCTGGCCTTGTTCACCACGATCGCCGAGAGCATCGGTGCTCGTCCATCCTCGTTGCGGTGAAGACAGACATCCTTGAGGCCGGACCGTGAAGGACACGCGGTCCAGGACCTGGTGATGGCCGTAGCGCTGCTGGGCCGACGGACTGCCCTGCGGACGAGGTCAGGTGCGCGCGAGTTCGGCCGCTCCGAAGGACACGTCGAAGCGGTCGCACCAGATGCTCACGCTGGTGTACCGGGTGAGGTCGACGTCGGCGGGCACCGTGTAGTTCTGACTGCCCTTGTTGCCCTTGAGCTTGCCGAGGCTGACGTACGCGCCGTCGTCGAAGACGTGCCAGCCGGCCCGCCCCTCCTTCACCGGCGCGTCGGTCAGCCATACACGCAGGTCCGGGCCGTTGCTGGTGTCGAGGTCCTCCAGCCGTACGACATGGGATCCGTCGGCGAGCCGTACGAGCTTCACCTTGCCCGAGGTGGCGTGCTCGTGGCTGATCAGTTCACCACCCGCCAGCGTCCGGGGCCGGGGAGCCGCGGAGGGCGACGCCGAGGGTGCTCCGGCCGGAGGGGCCGGGGCCACGGCAGTGGGCAGGGCCTCCTGCACGGTTTCGTCCTGCCACAGCTTCCACGGCTGGAACCAGTACAGCCCCAGGCCGACGCCGGCGATCACCACCACCAGCACCGCGATGACCAACGGCCTGCCCCACGTCTTCCGTTCACGCCCCATGCCCGCCTCGATTCCCGACTGCTTCCTCTGCTCCATTCAACGGGGCAGGAGGGCCGGTGCGTACCCGGCTACGGATGACGGAAGTCTTACGTCGTGACGTCGGCCGACCGAGCCCGGCCGGAGCGGGCGGCAGACCCGTCCGGCTGATCCACCACCTCACCTCTACGGAACAGCTTGGCTCGAGGGGCCCCGGCTGGGAGTACTACCTGGACATGCTCACCGCCTCGCGCACGGACGGGCCCCGACCCGACTTCGAGGACTACTACCCCGCGCAGAAGGCGTACTTCGAGTCTCTGGCATGAGCCAGGCCCTCCTGGACCAGGCCCTGTTCGGCACGCGGAGTGGTGTCCTGTCTGTGACGGTCCGGGCCGGGCAGTCGGCCGAGCAGACATGGACGTTGCGACTGCCGACAGAGAGACGGTTCAGGACTCACGCCCGGCCCGCCGGTGCGATCTCGGCGATGAGGCCGCGGATGCGCTCCTCGATCTCGTCGCGGATGGGGCGCACGGCGTCGACGCCCTGCCCGGCCGGGTCGCGGAGTTCCCAGTCGAGGTAGCGCTTGCCGGGAAAGACGGGGCAGGTGTCGCCGCAGCCCATCGTGATGACCACGTCCGAGGCTTGCACGGCTTCGGTCGTCAGCACCTTGGGGACCTCGGCCGAGACGTCGATACCGACCTCCGCCATGGCTTCGACGACGGCCGGGTTGACCGTCGCGGCGGGCGCCGATCCGGCGGAGCGCACCTGGACGCGTTCGCCTGCGAGGTGCGTGAGAAAGGCGGCAGCCATCTGGGAGCGCCCGGCGTTGTGCACGCAGACGAAGAGAACGGACGGTCGTTCGGCAGCAGTGGTCATGGCGGATGCGCTTTCCTCCGGAGGAGTCATACAGGTCAGGGAGATGTGGGGGCGGCGAGTGGGGATTCGGCCCGCGCGCCGGCGGGGGCTGCTGGTGCCGGTGCCGGGCGTCCGAAGACGATGAGCACGAGGCCCAGCCCCAGTGCGGCGCCCACCAGTTGGGCGACGATGAACGGGGCGACAGAGCCGGGTGCGATCCCGGCGAAGGTGTCCGTGAAGGCCCGGCCGATGGTGACGGCGGGGTTGGCGAACGACGTGGAGGACGTGAACCAGTACGCCGCGCCGATGTAGGACGCCACGGCGACGGGAGCGGCGTGGGCCCGGCCGGTGCGGGCGAGGCCGAGGATCAGCAGGACGAGTCCGGCCGTCGCGACGAGTTCGCCCAGCCACAGGTGGCCGGCGGAGCGGTCATGGGTGGACCACTGCACCAGGGGCCTGGCGAACATGGCATCGGCCAGGACCGCGCCCCCGACGGCACCGGCGATCTGCGCCGGGAGGTAGGCGGCCAGGTCCCGAAGGGTCGGACCGTCCGGGGTACGGCGGCCGGTGAACCACGCCGCGAGCGTGACCACAGGGTTGAAGTGCGCGCCGGAGACGGGCCCGAAGAGGGTGATGAGCACGCCCAGGCCGAACACGGTGGCCAGGGAGTTGGCCAGCAGCTGGACGCCGACGTCGTGGCTCAGCTCGGTGGCTTGGATGCCGGAGCCGACCACCACCGTTACCAGGGCGGCCGAGCCCACCGCCTCGGCGAGGGCCCGGCGTCCGAGCGATGCGCTCACGCCGTCACCTCAGCCGCAGCCGCAACGTCAGTGTCAGCGTCAGCCGTCCGCGCAGTCGCCAGGAACGCGGACAGCCGGTCCAGGGTGCCGGGAAGCACCCAGTAGTACACCCACGTCCCGCGACGCTCGCAGTCGATCAGTCCTGCCTGCCGGAGCAGCTTGAGGTGGTGCGAGATCGTCGGCTGGGACAGGTCGAACGCCGGGGTCAGGTCGCACACGCAGACCTCACCGCCCGACCGCGAAGCGATCATCGACAGCAGACGCAGCCGTACCGGATCGCCCAGCGCCTTGAAGAGCTTCGCCAGCTCGGCCGCCTGGACGTCGTCCAGCGGGGCTGTCACCAGCCCCGGGCAGCAGCCGTCGGACTCGCCGTCCTGACCGATCACCACAAGTTCCTGCTTCGACATTCTTCTATGTTGACGCCTCTCGATCCAAGGTGCAAGCTTTGTATCGATAGTCATCAATGCAAGCAGATGGGAACCACGCCATGTCCCGTGCTCAGCTCGCCCTCCGCGTCAGCGACCTCGAAGCGTCGATCACCTTCTACTCGAAGCTCTTCGGCACCGAACCGGCCAAGCGGCGCGAGGGCTACGCCAACTTCGCCATCGCCGAACCCCCGCTCAAGCTCGTGCTCATCGAGGGCGGGCCCGGCGAGGACACCCGCCTCGACCATCTCGGCGTCGAGGTCGAATCCACCGACCTGGTCGACGCCGCCACCACCCGGCTCAGGGACGCCGGTCTGGCCACCTTCGAGGAGAACGACACCTCCTGCTGCTACGCCCTCCAGGACAAGGTGTGGGTCCACGGCCCCGGCAAGGAGCCGTGGGAGGTCTACGTCGTGAAGGCTGACGCCGACAACCTCGGCAAGAGCGCCGACCCCGGCACCGGCGGGGACGGCTGTTGCACCAGCCAGGCCACAGCGGCAGCCGGGTGTGCCTGCGGGCAGTAGGCGAGCGGTACGGCCGACCGGCCATCGCCGCCCCCGTCGGGGTCTCGCGCCGCGGCCCGGCCGAGCCCGCCCGGGCCCCCTCACGAC